>NZ_JBHLZP010000227.1:0-12735 GCF_042429965.1 Actinoallomurus acaciae | reverse complement strand
GTCCAGGTCACGCCGCGCGGCAGCAGGCCGGCCAGCAGGCCCGTCACGGAGATCGCGGCGATGAGCAGGGCGAACGTCGCTGTGTAGAGCGGGCCGCCGGACAGGAACGACAGGTCGGCGAGTGCGCGGGCCAGGGCCGGCGGGGCGTCGGCCGGCAGCCGGCCACCGGCCCAGCCGAAGATCGAGCTGAGCGCCAGGGCGACCGACGCCAGCACTCCGCCGACCAGGGTGATCGCCGAGCCCGGCGCGGTGATGCCGAGCGCCCGCAGCCGCCGGTACAGCACCGCGGCGCCCAGCACCAGCGGCACGGCGGACGACATCAGTAGCAGCGCGCCGACCTTGGTTGCCGTCTCGTGGATCTGCGCGTAGTGGAGGACGGCCGCGCCCGAGGCGTCGGGGTGCGGAGTGGCCCTGTTCACGACCGTGTAGGCGACGGTCGTCGCCACGAAGGCCAGGACGGGGGCGAGCAGCGGCGGCCCGGCCTGCGGCCGGCGCCCGGAGCCGGTGGAACGCGGTGGGGTGGACGTGTCGGTCATGATCTCTCCTTCGAGTCCGTACACATCAGATAATGATTACAAAGCTGAACGATTGTCAAATGTGTATGATGTACGCATGAGTACGAACGGTGAGAAGGAGAGTCCGGCGCACCGGGGCGGCGCGGCCTTCCTGCTGTCGCAGTTGGGCGCCCACGCGGCTCAGCGGTTCGCGGACCGCGTCGCCGAGCTGGATCTGACTCCGGCGCAGGCAGGGCTGCTGCGCATGCTGGCTCAGGCCCCCGGCCGCAGCCAGCGTGAGCTCGCCGACATGCTGGGGATGCCGCCGAGCCGCTTCGTGCCGTTCGCCGACGGCATGCAGGAGCGCGGCCTCATCGAGCGGCGCAGAAACCCGGACGACCGCCGCGTCTACGCCCTGAGCCTGACCGACAAGGGCATGGAGCTACTGGCCCGCCTCGGCACCGTGGCCAGGGCGCATGAGGAGCAGGTCTGCCAGGCGTTGACCCCCGACGAGCGCGGGCAGCTGATCGGCCTGCTCCGGCGCATCGCCGACCAGCAGCAGCTCACCCCCGGCGTCCACGTCGGCTACCGCCGCCTCCGTTCCGGCTGACCGCCGTCGATCTCTCCCGCCGCCCCGCGAACGCATCGTGGGCCGCCGCCAGGATTCAGCGGAGCGGGCGGAAGAACGCCCGGATGTCCTCGGTGAGCAGGTCGGGTGCCTGCAACGCGGCGAAGTGCCCGCCCCGGTCGAACTCCGACCAGTGCGCCACCGCATGATCGCGTTCGGCGAGGCGGCGGATGGTCGAGTCGCCGGGGAACACCGCCACGCCCAGCGGCACCTTCGACGGTTCCGGGCGACCCCACGACGCGGCGCTTTCCCGGTACAGCCGGGCCGCCGAGCCGGCCGTCCCCGTCAGCCAGTAGATCGTCACGTTCGTCAGGATCGCGTCCCGGTCGATCGAGCCCACGGCGTCGCCGTAGTCGTCGAACCACTCGGTGTACCAGCCGAGCTGCCCGGCCGGTGAGTCCGCCAGCCCGTACGCGAGGGTCTGCGGCCGGGTGCTCTGGATGGCCGCGTAGCCGGACCGCTCGTCCTTCCAGCGGGTCAGCCCGGCCAGCCGCCCCCGCTCGGCCTCGGTCAGGCCGGCCAGCTCATCGGGGTCACCCGAAGGCAGGGCCGTCAGGGCGTTCGTGTGCACGCCGATCACCCGCGACGGGGCGACCCGGGCCAGCTGAGGGGAGATCCGGGCGCCCCAGTCGCCGCCCTGCGCGCCGTACCGCTCATGGCCCAGCCGGCGCATCAGCTCCGCCCATGCCCGCGCGACACGCGTCACGTCCCAGCCCGCCGACCGTGTCGGGCCGGAGAACCCGTACCCCGGCAGCGAGGGCACCACGACGTCGAACGCGTCCGCCGGATCGCCGCCGTACGCGCCGGGGTCGGCCAGCGGGCCGACGAGATCGAGGAAGTCCGCGACCGTGCTCGGCCAGCCGTGCCCGAGGATCAGCGGCATCGCCGCCGGCTCCGGGGACCGGACGTGCAGGAAGTGGATGCGCTCACCGTCGATGAGCGTTGTGAACTGCGGAAACGCGTTGAGTCGAGCCTCGTGCGCACGCCAGTCGTAGCCGGTGCGCCAGTACTCGGCCAGCTCCCGCACCCGCGCGACCGGCACGCCGTACGACCAGCCCGCGCCGGGCAACTCGTCGGGCCAGCGCGTACGGGCCAGCCGGTCGTTCAGGTCGTCGAGGTCGGTCTGCGGCACGTCGATGTGGAACGGCGCGATGTGGTTCATGGGTCCGAGCGAACCAGGCGTTGCGGTCAGAACCCGTCCGCAATGACGCCGTGGCTCACAAGATCAGCAAAGGGTGCAGTTCTCGGCGGACGTCCCGTTTGAGCAGCTCAAGTGCTGCTCCGCGCGCCGGTGCGTGAGGGCTGGGAACGTCGCCCGGACGCCGGTGGCCGCGTTCGAGGTAGGCGTTCAAGGCCGCGCTCAACCCACGGGGCTCGTCCTCGGCGAGGGCGAGCGCCAGGCGAAGTGCGTCGCCGCGTGGCCCGTCGCTCCACCGCGCGGTCAGGCTACGGACGCGATCGATCGAGCCGGTGGAGGCCGCTGCCGCCGGACACGCCGCCGCCAGTGCGGCGAGAGCGAACCGCAGCGCCTCACACTCGCGATCCCAGCGGCCGAGCAGCCCGGGTGCGGCAGCCTCGGCCGCGAGCCGGGCGGAACGTTCATCGGCCGTCTCGCTCATCGGCAACCCCAGCGCCGAACGCCGATCGGCCTCACTCGCGGCGGCGCGTCGGCCGACCGAGGCCGCCTCGAACAGGGAAGCGATCGAGGCGGCCCGCCGCGCGGGATGGACCTCGTCGTGGCCGGCGAGGCCGGCGAGTAGGGGGACCCCGTGCGCGGTGTGCGGGAAGCAGACCCCCTGGCGCATCACGGATTCATCGAGCCAGAAGCTGACATCCTGGTCGTCTTGGAAGTCATCGGCCTCGGCGGCGAGCCAGGCGGCGATGATTCCCCCGGTCAGGGCCGCCTCCCACGGCTTCTGCACGGGGACAGGCGGGCCTTGCCCTGCCCGCAGGCGCCCTGCGACCTCCTGTACGCACGCCAGCAAGGGCGGGTAGTCGCGTTCCTCATCCTCGCAGGCGAGGTGTTCGGCGCGGAGCGGCCGTTCCGGTTCAGCCGGGAAGCCGGCGATCACCGAGCGCCGGACGGCGTGCGCCTGCTCCTGGTCCAGCTCATGGACCAGTCCGCCGAGGTCGAACAGCTCGGGCGCCGGCCTCTGCGGTGCCGGACCCCGCAGCGTCCCCGCTCGCAGACTCGACCACCCCGAACCGGCGAAGCCACCGTGCTCTCTGGCCAGCGCCTCGACGGCGACGCGCTCGTACTCCTGCTGAAGGCCCTCCGCGTAGGCGTCGGGCTCAGGCTCGGACTCTCTGTCCAGCGCCTCGATGATGTGCTCGTACCCCTGCGGAAGGCCTTTCGCGTGGACCAAGGGCGCGCGGGCCGGTGCCTGCTCGTCGACCATCGAGCCGACGTGCCACCAGCCGGCGAGCTCAGGACCGGCGAACTCCGACTCCCGCCGGATCAGCTGATCGGTCTTCGGCAGCCGGCGTAGCCGGTGGAGCGGAACCACGGTCACCCACCGGTGTCCGCGATCTCCCAGCACCCGGGCCACCGACCGGGCCGCCTTCTCATCCGGCACGGCCACGCTGTAGTGGACCATTCCCCGGGTCCCCGCCCACGCGTCACCGTCGTCGGCGGCATCCGGCACCACGGATTCGTTCCCCATGCGCGCAGCCTAGAAGGCCGTGAATCCCGCCGAGGTCAGGCCCTGCCCTCGGCGAACTCCGCCATCCCGTCGGCGAAGGAGATCGCGGCGCGGAAGCCGAGCCCGGTCGCGGCGCGGTCGGGTGAGGCGACGATGTGCCGGACGTCCCCGAGCCGGTACTCCCCGGTCACCACCGGCTGCGGACCGCCGTACGCCTTGGCCAGGGCGATCGCCATCTCCTCGATCGTGTGCGGCTCGCCGCTCGCCACGTTGTACGCCCGCAGGGCGCCGACGGCATGGGTCCCGGACGACAGCGCCAGCAGGTTGGCCCGCGCCACGTCGCGTACGTGCACGAAGTCGCGCCGCTGGCCGCCGTCCTCGAAGACCCGCGGCGCCTCTCCGCGTTCGAGACACGACCGGAAGATCGCGGCGACACCGGCGTACGGGGTGTCGCGCGGCATCCGCGGGCCGTACACGTTGTGGTAGCGCAGCGCGGTCACCGAGCCCCCGGTCGCACGCGCCCACGACGCGGCGAGGTGCTCCTGGCCGAGCTTGGTGTCGGCGTAGGCGTTGCGCGGATCGGCGGGCGCGTCTTCGCCGACCGTGCCCGGTGTCAGCGGCGCGCCGCACGACGGGCAGCGAGGCGAGAACCGCCCCGCGGACAGGTCGGCCTCGTCGCGGGGCCCGGGCCGTACGCGGCCGTGTGAGGCGCAGTCGTAGGCGCCCTCCCCGTACACCACCATGGACGACGCCAGCACGAGCCGCCCGCAGTTCGCCCGTGCCATCGCCGCGAGCAGCACGGCGGTGCCCACGATGTTCGCGGACGCGTAGTCGGGCAGGTCGGAGACGTCGACGCCGAGCCCGACCTTCGCCGCCTGGTGGCAGACCGCGTCGACGCCGTCGAGCCGCCGGGAGACGGCGGCCTCGTCGCGTACGTCCTCGCCCGAGCGCAGGTCGAGAGTGCGCACGTCATGGCCGCCTTCCCGCAGCGCGTCCACGATGTGGGAGCCGATGAAGCCGGAGGAGCCGGTTACGAGTACTCGCATGGCCGCACGCTAGCCACGGCACCGGGCGGCGTCCCGCTCCGGACGCGTGCTGTAGCACTTCCGTAAGAACGCGAACCAGCCACGGACCGGCGTAAACCGCGCCGAAATCTCCGACGTCCCTAGTAGGCCGCGCGCTACCGCGCGTGGCGAGGGCCTTAGGAGGGCTTGAGTGAGAAGCAGCGTTTTCTCGCGAGCGTTGGCCGCCGCCGCGGTCACCGCGATGGGGGCGGCGGGAACGGCCGGCGTGGCGCACGCGTCCGTCGTCTCGGCCGGTACGACGGTGAAGGCGGCGGCGACGGGGGCCAAGCCGTACGACTTCAACGGCGACGGCTACCCCGACCTGGCGCTCGGCGACCCGTACGGCAAGGTCGGGAGCCTCACGAGCGCGGGCTTCGTGACGATCGTGTACGGCTCGAAGTCGGGCGCGAACACCGCGAAGAAGCAGGTCATCAGCCAGAACACCAGCGGCGTGCCGGGAGCCGCCGAGAAGAACGACCACTTCGGGTACTCCCTGGTCTCCCTGGACTACGACCGGGACGGGTACGCGGACCTGCTCGTGGGCAGCCCGGACGAGGACACCACCAAGGGCACGAACGCCGGGTCCGAGACGATCCTGTGGGGGAGCAAGTCGGGGCTGACCGGCACCGGTTCCCAGACCATCGCCGAGCCGGGGAACGCCGGCCCGAACCACCGCTTCGGCTTCGCCCTGACCACGGGCGACTTCGACGGCGACGGCCTGACCGACTGGGTGGACACCTCGCCCGGCGACGCCTACTTCTGGACCTTCACCACGTCGTCGCAGGCCATGCGCGCCGCCGCCGCGAAGCGGACGTTCCGGCCGGCGGTCGAGGCGCATCCGGTGCGCGGTTCCAAGGCGCAGGTCAAGGCCGAGGTCGCCACGACGCTCGACGCCCTGGTCCCGGTGGGCGGGGACGTGAACGGCGACGGCCGCACCGACCTGATCGTGGGCTGGCGCAACTCCAAGGCGGAGGCCAAGTACCAGTACGGCTTCGACGTGTGGACCGACATCTCCGCCGTCTCCCAGGACCCGGCGAGGGAGGTGCTCACCAAGCTCGACGGGCTCGCCGCGGGCGACTTCGACGGCGACGGGTACGCGGACGTCGCCGCCGGCGCGGCCGACGACAGCGGGCGCGCGCACAGCCACCTGGTGGTCTTCCCGGGCGACGCCGGCGTGAGCATGGACGACTCGTACCTGGTCAACCAGGAGACCGACGGAGTGCCGGGCGCGACCGCGCTGGGCGACAAGTTCGGCACGTCGCTGTCGGCCGGGGACGTGAACAGGGACGGCAGGGCCGACCTCGCCGTCGGCGTGCCCGGACGCACCGTCGGCGGCGCGGCGCGGGCCGGCGAGGCCGTCGTGCTGTACGGCGGGGCGAACGGGCTGACCGGCACCGGCTCGCAGGCGGTCTCGCAGAACACCTCCAGTGTTCCCGGCGCGGCCGAGGCCGACGACGCGTTCGGTACCGGGGTGAGCCTGCTGGACATCACGGGCGACGGCTATGCCGACCTGATCGCGGGAGCGTCGGGGGAGAACTCCCTCGACGGCTGCGTGAGCGTGCTCAAGGGCGGCACCGCCGGCGTGACCGGAACCGGCTCGGCGACCTTTGGCGCCGGGACGGTCGGCGTCTCCGGCAAGAACGCCCAGATCGGCCGCATCGTCGGCCGGATCGGCTGACAATCGGTCAGGTCCCGCCGCCGGGCCCGGAACGGCCTGGCGGCGGGCTGTCCGGTTTCGGCATTTTCTACCGGTAAACCCTCTAGATACCTCCCACGTCTCCTGAACGCCACTCGTCATTCGCGAGCGGCAACCCTGAGGAGGTTTGGTGAAGGTACGCGTTTTCTCGCGCACGCTGGCAATCACCGCGGTCACCGCACTGGGCGCGGCGGGCGTGGCCGGCACGGCTCACGCGTCCGCCGCTCCGAGCACGGCGCAGGCGGCGGTGAAGGCCGCACCGGCCGGGGCGAAGCCGTACGACTTCAACGGAGACGGCTACCCCGACCTGGCGCTGGGCGACCCCTACGGCACGGTCGGCAGCGCCACCACCGCGGGCTTCGTGACGATCGTGTACGGCTCGGCGTCCGGGCCGAACACGGCCAAGAAGCAGGTCATCTCGCAGAACACCACGGGGGTGCCGGGTACCGCGGAGAAGGCCGACCACTTCGGGTTCTCGCTCACGTCCTTCGACTACGACGAGGACGGGTACGCCGACCTGATCGTCGGCTCGCCGGACGAGGACACCACCGCGGGCACCAACGCCGGCTCCGAGACGATCCTGTGGGGCTCGCCGTCCGGCCTGACCGGCACCGACTCGCAGGCCCTCGCCGAACCCGACAGCCCGGGCGCGAACCACCGGTTCGGCTACTCGTTGGTCGCGGCCGACTTCGACGGCGACGGCCACACCGACTGGGTGGACGGAACGCCGGGCGACGGGCTGTTCTACCCGTTCCACAACCCGGGTCCCGCGGCCGTCGCGGCCAAGAGCACCGCCGCGCGCCCCGCGCGGGCGGCGTTCCCGCCCGCGTCCCACCCGCAGGCGGTCCACAAGAGCAAGAAGGCCGTGAAGGCGGCGGACGACAGCGCGGCCACCGCGTTCATCCTGGCCGCCGGCGACGTCGACGGCGACGCCAAGCCCGATCTGGTCATCGGCTGGCAGTACGCCGGCGATCCGAAGTCCGGATTCGACGTGTGGCACAACTTCACCGACACGGACGTGTCGTTCGCGAACCAGGGGATCACCAGCCTGAACAGTGTCGCCGTGGGCGACTTCGACGGCGACGGGTACGGCGACATCGCGGTCGGCGGCGCCGACGAGAGCAACGGTGTCGGCGGCCACGTGACGATCTACAAGGGCGACGCCGACGTCAGCCTCGGCACGACGAGCACGATCACGCAGGACAGCGACGACGTACCGGAGACGGCCGCGGCCGGCGACGAGTTCGGCTACTCGCTGGCGGCCGGCGACGTGAACAAGGACGGCAAGGCCGACCTGGCGGTCGGCGCGCCGTACAAGACCGTCACCTCGCAGTCGCACGCGGGCGAGTTCTTTCTGCTGTACGGCGGCGCGTCGGGCCTGACCGGCGCCGCTTCGCAGGCGATCTCGCAGGACACGCCCGGCGTGCCCGGCGCGGCCGAGGCCAATGACGAACTCGGCTGGACGGTGAACCTGACCGACGTCAACAAGGACGGCTACGCCGACGTGATCGGCGGCGCCCCGAAGGAGAACGGCACCGATGGCGCGGTGACCTATCTGGGCGGCACCGCCTCGGGCGTCACCGCCACGGGCTCGCAGGGCTGGGGCGCCGGCACGCTCGGCATCACCGGCCTGGACGCGCAGATCGGCGTCCGCCAGGGCCGCAACGGCTGATCCGTACCGGACCGGCCGCCCGCGCCTCGGGAGCACGGGCGGCCGGTCGTCAGAACGGGTAGGCGGGCAGCTCGCTCTGGGCGGTGACCCAGCGGGTCTCGGTGTAGGCGTCCAGGTTGTGGGTGATGCCGCCCATCCGGGAGCCGTTGCCGGACCCGCCCACCCCTCCGAAGGGGATGACCGCCTCGTCCGACACGGTCTGGTCGTTGATGTGGACGGCGCCGGAGGGAACGCGCCGGGCGAGCTCCAGCGCCCTGAGGCCGTCGCGGGACAGGATGCCGAGCGACAGGCCGTATTCGCTGTCGGCGGCCAGCGCGATCGCCTCGTCGTCGGAGTCGAAGGCGATCACGGGCGCGACCGGCCCGAAGACCTCTTGCCGGTAGGCCGGAGCGGTCTCCGGGACGTCGGCGAGGACCGTTGGCCGGTAGAACAGGCCCTCGTAGGTGCCGCCCGCCGCCAGCCGCGCCCCGGCCTCCACGCTGCCGGTGACCAGCCGGTGTACCCGGTCACGCTGGCCGGCGTCGATGATCGGGCCGAGGGCGACCCGCCCGCCTGCCGGGTCGCCGACCGCGAGCCGGTCGGCGTGCTCGGCCAGCGCGGCGGCGTAGTCGTCCGCGATCCGCCGGTCGACCACATGCCGGCCGGTGGCCATGCAGATCTGCCCCTGGTGCATGAACGAGCCGAAGGCCCCGACCGAGACGGCCCGCTCCACGTCCACGTCCGCCGTGACGATCAGCGCCGAATTGCCCCCGAGCTCCAGATGGGCGCGCTTGAGATGCTCACCGGCCAGCCGGCCGACCGCGCGTCCGGCTCGGGTGGAGCCGGTGAAGGCGATGACCCGCACGACCGGATCCACGATGATCGCCTCTCCGACGTCGGCGCCGCCGGGCAGCACGCTGAGCAGTCCGGCGGGCAGCCCCGCTTCCTCAAAGACCCGGGCGATCGCGACACCGCCGCAGACGGCGGTGCGCGGGTCAGGTTTGAGGACGACCGCGTTGCCGAGGGCCAGAGCCGGTGCGACCGATCGGATGGCGAGGATCAGCGGGAAGTTGAACGGCGCTATGACTCCCACGACACCCGCGGGAACGCGTTCGGAGTAGCTGAGCCGCGGCTGTTCGGAGCGCAGCACCTCGCCGACGGGGTGCGAGGCCAGCGACGCGGCCTCGTAGCACTCCTGCGCCGCGGTGTGGACCTCGAGCTGCGCCTTGGCGGAGATGCCGCCCGACTCACGAATGATCCAATCCTGGATCTCGGCGGCGTGCTCCTCCCACAGCGCCCCGGCGCGGCGGAGTACGGCGGCACGTTCCTGGTAACCGGCCGCCGCCCAGGCACGCTGGGCGTCGACGGCGCGCGCGGTGGCCCGGCGGACGTCGTCCGGCGTGGCCGACCCGAGCCGGCCGAGCTCGTGCCCGGTGGCCGGCTCGACCACCGGGAGGTCCTCTCCGCTTCCGGGGCTCCATTCACCGAGGAAGACGCTCGACGTCCAGGCCGATTCGTTCAGGAAGGTCACGGAGTTCTCCTCTCCCCGCTCCGTCCTGGGAGAAGCAGGTGAACGAGCGCCACGGCATGGTCGACCTGTTCGAAACACTGGCACCGGGAGGCGGTGTCGTCTCCCCCTGCTTTCCACTCAGTGGAAAGCAGGGGTGATCAGGAACCGGGCGGCCGGTCCACCGACTCCTCGACGGCGCGGATGGTCGGGCACGGCCAGCGCCACATGCACGCCCGGCAGCGGCGGATCGGGCTGGCCGGGTCGCTGGAGATGCCGCCCGCGTCGCGCGGCTGGTGCAGGTCGAGCAGCCGCAGGCCCAGGTCGGCGAAGGCGATCACCTCGTCGCGGGCGGAGGAGAGGAAGCGCAGGTCCTCGCGTGAGAGCCTGGCCCGTACCGGCACGACGCCCTCACGGTTGATCAGCCCCGAGAAGTAGTGCGTGACAGACCGCCACGAACTGGACTTCTGGGAACGGGTCCGGATGATCTCCAAGCGCTCGCGCAGCCGGGCGCGCCGCGGATCGTCGAGCCGGCCGCCGGTCATCGTGCCCGCCACGGCGCCCGCGCGGCGCGCGGCGGGCCTGCATCGCAATTACCGGACCTGTGTCCCACGGAACCCAGCTTTCCTTACGCGCGACGCGCCGGTGGGCGAAATCCCGCACATCGAGTCCCGGGAGCCGAGATGATCTCCATGTGCTCTGACCTGCGGCGGAAGAATTTATAAATGTCGGGTTAAAACCGGAAAACTGCACAGCGTTCAGGCAAAGGACATTCCACCACCGGGCAACGGACAGTCCCTAATCTTGCTCGCCTCTGGTTCCTTCGAGCGGGGGACGCTAGTGTGCGGCTCGTGGAGCTAAAGATCTCGACTGCATCTCAGGGAGGTCACGCCGTCGTCTCTGTCTACGGCGAGGTCGATCTCTATACGGCACCTAGACTGCAAACGGAGCTGGCCGCACTGGTACGCGACGGAGTCAGCCGACTCGTCGTGGACCTCAGCGGGGTCGAGTTCTGCGACTCGACCGGCATGAACGTCCTGCTCTCGGCCATGAAACGCCTGCGTGAGAACGGCGGTTCACTCGAACTCGCGGCGCCGCGTTCGGCGGTCCGCAGGATTCTCCAGGTCACCGGCCTCGACACGGTGTTCTCCGTGCACGATGCCGTACCTGCCTTCGGACGAACGTAGCCGCTACTACCATCGCCATCATGCAGGCGGACATCCAGGCCGACACGGCCGTGATCATCTCGGCCAAGGACGAACAAGACCGCATCGCCGCGACCGTGGAGGCCGCCGCGTCACTACCGGGCGTCGACCTGGTGGTGGTCGTGGACGACGGATCCACGGACGCGACGGGGCGGATCGCCGAGGGCGGCGGCGCGAAGGTCGTCCGGCACTCGCGCAACCGCGGAAAGGCCGCGGCCATGGAGACCGGCGCGTCCGCCGTGCGTCTTCTCGACGGCGACGTGCCGCGTCACCTGCTCTTCCTGGACGCCGACCTGGGTGAGACCGCCAAGCAGGCCGGTCCGCTCATCGAGCCGGTACGCAACGGGTCCGCCGACATGACCATCGCGGTCTTCAGCGAACTGGTCAAGCTCGGCGGACACGGCTTCGTCGTACGCCTGTCGCGCGACGGCATCAAGCGGCTCACCGGCTGGTCCGCGGCTCAGCCGCTCAACGGCCAGCGCTGCCTGACCCGTGCGGCCTTCGACGCGGCCCTGCCGCTCGCACCGGGCTTCGGCGTCGAGACGGGCCTGACCGTGGACCTGCTGCGCAAGGGGTTCAGGATCACCGAGGTCGAGGTGCCGCTCGCGCACCGCGCCACCGGCACCGACTGGCGTGCCCAACTGCACCGCGCCCGCCAGTTCCGCGACGTCGGCCGCGCTCTGGCGGCCCGCGAGCCGGCCGTGGCCAGGCAACGGGACCGCCTGCGCCGTGCCGGACGCTGACCTGCCCGCATTCGCCGGCAACACCTCGCCCGCCGTCTCCGCCGAGCCGGGCCCACGGATCGAAGAACCCGCGGACGGCGCCGGCGCGCCGGGCCATCCGCCCCCAGACCCGGTGGACGGGGCCGCCGCGCCGCCGGACGGACGCGGCGTTCCCACCGCGCGCCGTGATCGCCGCGGTCCGGCCGGGCTGACCCTGAGTGCCGCCGCACTGACCTGCTTCCTCCTCGTCGCCCTGCTCGGCCCCTCCGTCATGCAGCCCGTCCTGCCCGGCAGCGCCGGGCAGCCCCCGTACTCCCTCGTCGCCCACCCCTCCGCGCACCTCGTCATCGCCCTCACCGTCGCCGGCGTCGTCCTCGCCGTCGCGGGCCTGGCCCTGTGCGCGCTCGCGGCACGCCGCGGCTGGATGTTCCGGCCACGCCTGCTGCTGGTCGCCGGGGCCGTCGCCGCCGGTGCGTTCGCGCTGATGCCGCCCGTCGGCTCCGCCGATCACCTCAACTACGCCGCGTACGGGCGGATGGCCGTCACCGGCAACGACCCGTACGTCACGACCGCGCGAAGCCTGCCCGCCGACCCGGTCGCCCATGCCGTGCAGGACTGGCGCGACACCCCGACCGTGTACGGGCCGATCGCCACCGCGCAGCAGACGTTCGCCTCCCTGGTCGGCGGCACGTCGGTGCGGCTGACGGTGTTCGTCATGTCGCTGACCAACGCGCTCGCCTTCGTGGCCGCCGGGCTGCTGCTCTACCGGACCGCGCGCGGCGACCCCCGCCGCGAACTGCGCGCCGTGCTGCTGTGGATCGCCAACCCGCTCCTGCTCTTCGAACTCGTCGGCGGTGCCCACAACGACGTCCTGGCGATCGCCTTCGCGGTGGCCGGGCTGGTGGCCTTCGGGCTGCCGGATCCGCTGCGGCCCCGGCCGCGCGACGGCCGTAGCGTGAGCCGCTGCGTGTCCGCGGGCATTCTCATCGGCGCGGGCGCCGCGATAAAGATCAACGTCGCCATCGCCGGCGGCGGACCGCTCCTGGTGCTCGTGGCCGAGTGGTGGCGGACCCGCGGCACGGGCGAGGCGGGGCACCGCACCGGCCTGGGGCCGACCGCGGCGCGC
>NZ_JBHLZP010000226.1:0-12765 GCF_042429965.1 Actinoallomurus acaciae | reverse complement strand
GCGCCGTCGGGCGACCACTGGCTCGGCACCGACGCCACCGGCCGCGACGTGCTCGCGCGCCTGCTGTACGCCGGCCGGGTCTCGCTCGGCGTCGGCGTGGCCGCCGCGCTGCTCGCCGTCGTCGTCGGCACGGTCGTGGGCAGCCTGTCCGGCCTGCTCGGCGGCTGGGTGGACCAGACGGCGATGCGGCTCGCGGACGTGTTCATGTCCTTCCCGTCGCTGGTCGTCATGGTGGTGATCGCGGGCGTCATCGGACCCAGCGTCACCGCGATGGTCATCGCCATCGGCCTGTTCCAGTGGCCCCAGTGCGGGCGGCTGGTCCGCGGCGTCACCCTGGCGGTGCGCGAACAGGAGTACGTCCAGGCCGCACGCGCGGCCGGTGCCGGCCCGCTGTGGCTGATGCGCCGCCACATCGTGCCCGCGGCGCTCCCTCCCGTCAGCGTCGTCGCCACCATCGCGGTGGCGCAGGCGATCGGCCTGGAGGCCACCATGTCCTTCCTCGGCCTCGGCGTGCAGCCGCCCGCCGCGAGCTGGGGGAACATGCTCACCGACGCACAGAGCCTGACGGTCATCTCGAACATGCCCTGGCTCTGGCTGCCGCCGGGCCTGGCGGTCGCCGCCACGGTGCTGGCGGTCAACTTCATCGGCGACGGCCTGCGCGACGCGGTCGACCCCCGTCGGACGTGAGGAGGATGCCCATGACCGAGCGCAGCGAGGGAATCAGAGAACGCGGCCCTGTGGTCACTCCTTCCGGTGAGGAGCGGTCATGACCGAGCCGCCGCTGCTGTCCATCGAGAACCTCGTCGTGGACTTCGCCACCGACGACGGTCTCGTGCACGCCGTCGACGGTGTCAGCCTGACCGTACGCGCGGGTGAGATCGTCGCCGTGGTCGGTGAGTCGGGCTCGGGGAAGAGCGTGACCGCGATGTCGATCCTCGGCCTGATCCGCACGCCGCCCGGCGTCATCCGCGAGGGCCGCGTCCTGCTGCGCGGCGAGGACCTGCGTGCGGCGAGCGGCGAGCGGCTCCGCGAGATCCGCGGCGGCGAGGTCGCGATGATCTTCCAGGACCCGATGACCGCGCTGAACCCGGTCATGACGGTCGGCCGGCAGATCGCCGAGGCGCTGCGGCTGCACGACCGCGCACTGGGCGCCGACGAGGCGCGGACCCGCGTCGTCGCGCTGCTGCGCAAGGTCGGCGTGCCGGACGCGGACAAGCGCTACGGCCAGTACCCGCACGAGTTCTCCGGCGGCATGCGCCAGCGCGCGATGATCGCCATGGCCGTCGCCAACGACCCGGACCTGCTCATCGCCGACGAGCCGACGACCGCGCTGGACGTCACCATCCAGGCGCAGGTGCTCGACCTGCTGCGCACGGCGCAGCGCGACACCGGCGCGGCGACCATCCTCATCACCCACGACCTGGGCGTCGTCGCCGAGCTGGCCGACCGGGTGATCGTGATGTACGCCGGGCGGATCGTGGAGGAGGCCGACGTCCGCTCGCTGTTCGCCCGGCCGCGGCACCCGTACACCGTGGGGCTGCTGTCGAGCGTGCCGCGCGCGGACCTGGACGGCGAGCTGCTGTCGATCCCCGGCAGCCCGCCCAACATGATCGCGCCGCCGAGCGGGTGCGCGTTCCACCCGCGCTGCCCGATGGCCCGCGATCGGTGCCGCACCGAGCGGCCCGAGCCGTACGACCTCGGTGACGGGCGGCGCAGCGCGTGCCACTACGCGGACGAGCTCGACGAGGGCCTGGCGCTGTACACGGCGGGGGAGGAGGCCGGGTGAGCACGGAGACCGAGCGCGAGGAACTGCTGCGGGTGGAGGACCTGCGCAAGTACTTCCCAATCCGAGGCGGCGTCGCGCGCCGGCACCGGGGCGACATCCGCGCCGTCGACGGCGTCAGCTTCACGCTGAACGCCGGCGAGACGTTGAGCGTCGTCGGGGAGTCCGGGTGCGGCAAGTCCACCACCGGCCGGATGATCGTCCGGCTGCTGGAGCCGAGCGGCGGCCGGATCCTCTACCGGGGCGAGGATCTGACCGCCGCCCGCGGTGGCCGGCTGCGCGCGCTGCGCCGCGAGATTCAGATCATGTTCCAGGACCCGTACTCCTCGCTGTCGCCGCGGATGACCGTGCACGACATCGTCGCCGAGCCGCTGCGCGTGCACGGCCGCTACCGCGACGGCGGCGCGGCGCGGGTGCGGGAGCTGCTCGACCTGGTCGGCCTGTCCGCGGAGTATGAGAACCGGTACGCGCACGAGTTCTCGGGCGGCCAGCGGCAACGCGTCGGGCTGGCCCGCGCGCTGGCCCTGGCCCCCCGGCTGCTCGTGCTGGACGAGCCGGTCAGCGCCCTGGACGTGTCGATCCGCGCCCAGGTGGTCAACCAGATGCGCCGCCTCCAGCAGACGCTCGGGCTGGCGTACGTGTTCATCTCCCACGACCTGTCGATCGTGCGGCACATCTCGCACCGGATCGCGGTGATGTATCTGGGCACAATCGTGGAGATCGGCACTCGTGACCAGGTCTTCACCGCGCCGCAGCACCCGTACACGCGTGCGCTGCTGTCGGCCATCCCGGTGCCCGACCCGGAGCTGCGCGGCGAACGCGAGCGCATCACCCTGACCGGGGATGTGCCCGATCCGAGCGATCCGCCCTCCGGATGCCGGTTCCGTACCCGATGCTGGAAGGCGCAGGACGTCTGCGCCACCGAGACACCCGCACTGACCGGCCGTACGGGCGATGGCCATGCCAGCGCCTGTCATTTCCCGGACAATGACCTCGCGGTGGTCCCCTGACCGGGACCCCGTTCCCCCGTTTCCCGACCGAACCGTCCGTGCAGGAGGCAGATCAGGTGGCCGCAACATCGCGCCGCAAGCAGGTGCCGATCGACGATGCGCGTCCCGCGTCGGCGAATTACCACGCCAACGCTCTGGCCCGCGGCCTCGCACTGCTCGAACAGATGGCCCTGCGGCCCGAGCCGCCCACGCTCGGCGACTTCAGCGAGTCGACCGCGCTGCCCAAGAGCACTCTCGTACGGCTGCTGAGCGTGCTGTGCGAGCTGGAGTACGCCGTGCGGGTCGACGACCGGCCCTCCTACCGGCTGGGCCACAAGGTGCAGCGGCTGGCGACCGCGTACGTCTCCTCACTGGACCTGTCCGAGGTCGCCGGGCGATACCTGCGGCCGGTGGCGGACCGGACCGGCCAGACCGCCAACCTCGGCGTGCTGGACGGCTCGCAGGTGCTGCACATCTGCGTGACCGAGCCGGACCGGCCGCTGCGGTTCATGGCGCCTCCGGGCACGCGCGACCACGCGTACTGCACGGGACTGGGCAAGGTGCTGCTCGCGCACACCGACCCGGAACAGGTGCCCGCCTCGACGCCGGACGAGCCCTTCCCGGCGTTCACCGAGGCCACCATCACGACGCTCGACGCGCTCATCGAGGAGCTGCGGCGGACGCGCGAGCGCGGATACGCGCTGGACGACAACGAGCGCAGCGGTGGCCTGCGGTGCGTCGCCGTGCCCCTGCTGATCGGCGGCGAGTGCCTGGCGGCGATCAGCGTGTCCGGGCCGTCGGGGGAGTTCACCGAGGAGCAGCGAGAGCGGTACGTCGCGGAGCTGCGCGTCGCCGCCGAGGGCCTGACCTCCGACCCGGACTTCGACGCGGCTCTGCGCATCGTGCACCGCTCCCTGCGCCCGGCCGGTTTCACTCCGGCGGGGGAGCCGTGACCGGCCCGCTCACTGAGTGAAACAGCACGGCGGGTGCGTGGGGTCGGCGGAGCAGACGAACAGGCCGCCGTGGCCGGCGCGGCCGACGGTCATCCCGGCCGGCTCGCGTGCCAGGTCGAACTCCACGTCGCCCCGCTCCAGGTGGCGTTCCTCCAGCGGCCAGAACCGGTGCGGCTCGCCGGCCGGCCCCCAGGCGCCCAGAGCCCACTCGTAGGTGTCCAGCTGGAGGAGCAGGGCGAGCGGCGCCTCGCAGGCGGCGCAGGTCAGCGACCTGGGCATGTCGCTCACCGACCAGTTCATGCTGCCGCCGACCTTGTAGCCGGGAATGGCGGAGCCGTCGTCGGCCAGGCCGCGCTCGGTCAGCCAGGCCGCGATGCGGCCCCGGAGGTCCTCGGGCAGCTCCTCCTTCCACGAGTACTCGGCCACGCGTTCCGGCTGGAGGACGCAGGCGCGGGGGATCATGTCCCACTCGTGGTCCCAGTGCTCCTCCGGATCCGGCTGGTCGGTCAGCACGTCGGTGACGTCCGCGGCCCTGCGCCAGAACACCCGGCACGCCTGCCCCCGGCCCTCGGGGTGCGGCTGGTCGTGCCACTCGGGGCACCAGAGGATCTGAAGCAGGTCCGTACCGGCGGGGAAGCCGGCCTCGGGGACGTCGGCGGCGGTGAGCTGGGCGATCGGGACCATCGGGTACGGGTCGCCGTGGCTCTCCTGGTCGGCGCACTCCGGCCACGCCTCGCCGGCCGGCCACAGCAGCGGGCCGCCGATGTGGCTGTCGCGCATCCCCGGTTCGCCCCGCCGGGGATGCAACCGGACGGTGGTCCGTGCGTACGCGGTCAGCTCGGGGAACGCCTGGCCGAGGTCGACGGAGGGCGCGCCGGTCGTGAGAGACATGCCCGGAAGCATCGCAGGTGCGGTGGGGGCCTCCGGCTCGGAGGCCCCCACCGGGGTCAGTCCCTGTCGCCGAGGTAGGCGACGGCCTCGATCTCGACGCGGACGTCGGGGTGGCCGAAGTCGACCACGACCGTCGTCCGTGCCGGTGGCACGTCGCCGATGCGGCGGGCGTACAGCTCGTTGAACGGGGCGAACAGCGTCGCGTTCGCCAGGTAGGCGTTGACCTTGACCACGTCGGCCAGGCTCGCCCCGCCGGCCCGGAGGACGGCCTCGACGTTGTCGATGGTGGAGTTCACCTCGGCCGCGAAGTCGCCGATGAACACCGAGCCGTCGGCCGCGGTGGCGACCTGGCCGGAGACGAACAGCAGGTCACCGGCGCGTACGCCGTGGCTCAGCGGGACGGACGGCGGGGGGAGGTGCTCGGGGTGGACCGTTCGCATCGCGGTACCTCTCTCATTCGGGTTCCCCGACCATACCGTTGACATGGAACGCTATTCCGTGTCGTATTTCCGGGGGAACGCCGAGAGAGAGGGCCCAGCCGATGCCCCGGATCACCAGACGCCCGCACCTCCTGCTCGCCTCCGCCCTCGCCGTCGCGGCGGCCGGTCTCATCGCGGGCCCGGCGAAGGCCGCCGTCACGGTGCGGACCTACGAGACCGACCCGGTCGGCCAGGTGCCGGCCGGCTGTTCCACCCCATCGGGCGCCGCCTCCGCCGTGGTCAGCTCCGCCCGCGGGCGGGCCAGCGCGCGGTCCCTGCGCGTGTACGACCCCAGCGCCACGGCCATCACCGAGATCGCCTGCCCGGAGCCGGCGCAGCAGGGCGCGGAGCTGAGCTTCTACGCCTATCCCGCCGCGCTGCCGAACGGCTTCATGGTCGACCTCCTCGGCCACCAGAAGGACGTCGCGGCCGAACAGACGGCGTTCCATCTCGTCGTGGACGGCACCGGACGGATCCGCTGGTACGACGCGGCGAACTGGACCCAGGTCGCGCCGGCCGGCACCGTGCCGCTCACCCAGTGGACCAGGATCGACATTCAGGTGCCCTCCGACATGAGCGCCGCCCACGTCTACGTCGGCGGCCGGTACGTCGGCGACGGCGGGCCGGTCGGCGTGCGGGCCCTCACCGACCTCACCGGCTACGGGTTCTCCAGCGACGGCACCGCGCCGGTCGGCGACGACGTCTACCTCGACGACGTCGGCTACGGCCCGGCGGTGAACACCCCGCCGCCCGGGGGCACCGCGCCGTTCACCGTCGCGCCGCCGGTGACGGTCGATGAGTCCTCGGACGTCGTGGAGATGCCCAACGCCGCCGTCATCGAGCCGCACGGCAGCGGCCGGCGGGTGCTAGTCGCCTACCCGGCGCACGGCGACAACAACACCACGAACGGCACGCGGATGGCCTACTCCGACGACCTGGGCAGGACCTGGGTGGACGACCAGGCCGCCGACCCGATGCCGGACGCGGCCTCGTTCAACCTGACCCGGCTGCGGAACGGCGATGTGCTCGCCGTCTCCTACCACACGTACATGGTCGCGGGCTCCGGCGACCTCAAGGCCGAGGTCGACTCCAGCGTCTCCCACGACGGCGGCGCGACCTGGACCGCCCGCACCGGGCAGCTGACGACGCCGACCGCGATGCGCCCCATCTCGGCGCAGACCGACCGGCCGGGGTACCCGCAGGGCGGGTTCGTGCTCGTCCACCCGGTCGTGGAGGACCCGGACGGCACGCTCTACCAGTCCGGATACGGCTACTACGCGGACGACACGAAGTATCGGCAGATCGTGCTGAAGTCCACCGACGGCGGCGTGAACTGGACCGTCGACGCGACCGTCGCGGTGGACCCGGACCTGACGACCGCCGCCGGCTACGAGGGCTTCTGCGAGGGAGCGCTCGAACGCGTCAAGGACGGGTCGCTGCTCATCGTCATGCGGATCGGCAGCTACCTGCCGATGTACGTCTCGCGGTCCACCGACGACGGCAGGACCTGGTCGGCGGCGACGCCGCTCGTGGCCGGGCCGGACCGGCAGAACGTGGTGAGCGTGTACCCGTCGCTGTCGCTGCTGCCGGGCGGCCCGCTCGTGCTGATGGTCGGCCGCCCCGGGCTGGCGCTGCTCAGCTCGCCCGACGGCAGCGGCCACTCGTGGACCCGCCCGGTCGAGGCGGACTACCAGAACTCCGCGAACGGCGTGCTCCTGCCGACCGGCTCGCACAGCATGCTGGTCTTCGGCGACCGCGGCGCGAACTGGTCCCACCCGACCCCGTCGCCGTACTCGATCTGGTCGCGCGCGGTGACGGTGACCCGATGAAGATCCTCACCATCTACGCACACCCGGCCGACACGATCACGAACTGTGGCGGGACGCTGGCCCGTCACGCCGCAGCCGGTGACGAGGTCGTGGCGCTGATCCTCACCCACGGCGGGCGCATCCACGCCAACCGGTACGCCGAGGAGTGGCGCAAGGACGCGCCCGACGAGGCGGTCGCCGGCGCGGACCTGGACGAGATCGTGGCGCACAAGAAGGGCGAGCTCGACCGCGCCGCCGAGATCGTCGGGATCAGGAACCTGATCACCCTCGACCTCGACGACACGATGGCGGTGATGCGCGAGGAGGTCGTGGACGAGGTCGCCGCGGTCATCGCGCGGGAGCGGCCGGAGATCGTCATCTGCGACTACCCGCAGAACCCGGTGATGACCGCCAACACCCACACGGTCGCCACGATGACCGCGCTCGCCGCCCTCGGCCGCGCCGCCACGCACCTGAAGAACCTGGACGGACGGGCGGAGACGAACGTCCGCCAGGTCTTCTTCACCTCGGTGCCGGTCGCGGTCACCGACGGGCTCAGCCTGTACGGGGTGCGCAACGACCTGTTCGTCGACATCACCCCGGTCGTGGGCACGAAGCTGGCCGCGATGGACTGCTTCGAGAGCCAGGGCTACGCGGGCCTGTTCGCCCGGAAGCTGATCGAGTCGAGCAACGGAGAGTTCGGCCGGGCGGCGGGGGTGAACTTCGCCGAGGCGTACTCGCGCCTCTACAACGAGACCCACGACCTGCTGCCGCTCACCGAGGCCGCGCTGCGCGCCGACCCGCTCACGAGGCACGTGGAGTACTCCCGGATCGACGTGCGGGCGAGCTTCCCGCCGCCGTGAGGCGTCCCCGGCCGTCAGTGGCGGGCCCGGATGGGCCAGTGGTCCACGGCGCGGCCGTCCTCGACGACGTGCAGGCCGCTCCACATGTTCGTCGTGCCGCACGCGTGGTTGGGGACGATCCGCAGCAGGTCGCCGGGGCGCAGCCGCGCCGTGCCGTCACCGGTCAGGTAGCCGTGCTCCTCGTTGCCGTCGCCGAACACCACGCCCTCCAGCGGCCGCCCGGACACGTCGCAGACGGTGCCCAGGGCGCCGCCGGCCAGGCCGTCGGAGCTCATCGCCTTCACGCCCGCGTCGATGATGACGGTGCCCGGCCGCTGCATGCTGACCACCCGGGTGAGCACGGTCTGGGCGCAGCGGTCGAGCGTCGCGCTGCCGAGGCGTACCTGGCCCGCGTCGTAGTAGACGTATGTCCCGGGCCGGGCCTCGGTGACGCCCTCGGCGAACGGCGCGGACGTCGCGCCCGGTGTCGAGCCGACCGACACGATCGGGCAGTCGAACCCGGCCGCGCGCAGGTCCGACGCGACGGAGGCCAGCAGCAGCCCCGCGCGCCGGCCCGCCTCCTCCAGCGCCGTACGGTCCCGGTGTTTGCCCAGATGCCCCTCATGGGTCATGACGCCGCGCAGCTCCAGCCCCGGCAGCCCGGCGATCCGCGTCGCCGTCTCCACCGCGCGGTCCGGGTCGACGCCCGTACGGCCAAGGCCGGTGTCGACCTCCAGCAGGAACGGCACGGTCACCCCGCTCGACGCCAGCGGCGCGGCGACCTCGGCCGAGTCCAGCCCGAGCGTCAGCCCGCCGCGCCGGAGCGCCTCGACCGCGAAGGCGACCTTGGCCGGGCCGACCGGCTGGTGCGCCCACAGCAGGTCGCCGACCCCCTCGTCCTGGAGCAGCCGTACCTCGGCCGGCGTCGAGCACGTGAAGCCGATCGCCCCGTGGTCGAGCTGGCGCCGGGCCACCTCCAGGCACTTGGAGGTCTTGAAGTGCGGGCGCAGCGTGACGCCGGCGCCGCGCAGCGAGGAGGCCATGTCCGCGACGTTGCGTTCCAGCGTCGTGCGGTCCACCAGGAGCGCCGGCGTCGCCAGCTCGGCGAGCGGCGTCATGCGAGCCCCATCTCGGCCCGCGGGTCGCCGTCCAGCAGCCACTCGATCGTCGAGGACCTGATCGGCGGGAACCCGGACGGATGGGAGGCCGCGAGCGACCGCAGGCCCTCGACCGCCTCGGCCGGGGTCCACAGTGGGAAGTCCGAGCCGAACACCAGCTTCCGCACGACGTCCCACTCCTGCGCGCGGGCCAGCGCGAGGTAGCCGTCCAGCGGCCGGGCCCAGGAGGCGGACACGTCGGAGTACACGCGCCGGTTCTTGCGCAGCGTCACGATCGTCTCGCGCTGCCACGGGTGGCCGAGGTGCGCGATGATCTGCACGAGGTCCGGGTGCCGCCGCGCGACCTCGTCCACGACGAGGGGGTTGCTGACGGACAGGTCGCCGGCCGGGCTGGGCGTCGCGCCCATGTGCCAGAGCACGACCAGGCCGTTGTCGGCGGCGGCCCGGTAGAACGGGTCGTGCCTCTCGTCGCGCGGGTCGAACAGCGCCAGCACCGGGTACAGCTTGATGCCGCGCAGCCCCCGCGCCACACCGTCGGCGAGCTGGTCGAGCACGTCCGGGTCGGCCGGGTCCAGCGCCATGAACCCGATCGTCTCGGTGGCGGTCTCGGCGCAGAAGCGCTCGGTGAAGTCGTTCGGCGTGAGCACTCCGGCGGCGGTCGCCCGGATGCCGAACACGCACGCCGCCGTCACCGGGGCCATCGCCCGGTCGTACTCCTCCGGCCCGTAGTCGTGCGCCTCATGGCCGTACACGGGCCGCCAGTGCTCGTCCCACTCACAACCCCAGTGCTCGGGCCGGTGACAGTGCGTGTGAAAGTCGATCACTTGTCCTCCTGCGTGGCGCGCAGCACCCGTCCGGGGCGTTCGCCGAGGTGGGTGCCGTCCTGGACGACGACCCGCCCGTTGACGAGCACGGTGCGGATGCCGTCCGGGTACTGCTGGGGGTCGGCGTAGGTGGCCCGGTCGCCGATCCGGTCGAGGGTGAACACGACGACGTCGGCGGCCTTGCCGGGGACCAGCTCGCCGCGGTCGGCCAGCCCGGCACGGGCGGCGGCGCCCCCGGTGCACTTGCGGACCGCCTCGGCGAGCGTGAGCCGCCCGGTCCGTACGTGGTCGGCGAACAGGCGCGGGTAGCAGCCGTAGGAACGCGGGTGGGGGACACCTGCGCCGGTCGGGCCGCCGGGGTCGAGGGCCTGGCCGTCGGAGCCGATCACGGTGGCCGGATGCCGCAGGACGGCGAGCAGGTCCTCCTCGCTCCGCCCGCCCGCCACCATCATCACCGCGTTGCCGAACTCACCGACCAGGTCGAGAACGACGCCCGCGCCGTCCTCCGCCAGGTCCGCGACGGTGCGGCCCTCGACGCCGGGCCGGTCGACGGGGATGCGGCTGACCGTGATGTCCGGCCAGCCGTTCGGCAGGTCCCGCCACTCCTCACGGATCCGGTCCCGTACGGAGGCGTCCGTGAGCCGGTGCCGCATGGCGTCCTCGCCACCGGCCTGCGCCCAGGCGGGCAGGAGCTGGGACAGCGGCGCGTTGCCCGCGAGGTACGGATACACGTCCGCGGCGACGTCGACGCCGCGGTCGCGGGCGGCGTCGATCAGCTCCAGGGCGCGGGCGACCTTGCCCCAGTTGCGCCGCCCGACCGCGATGAGGTGGGAGATCTGGGTGCGGCAGCCGGTGGCCTCGGCGACGCGCAGCACCTCGCGCACCGAGTCCAGCAGGTGGTCGCCGTAGTCGCGGATGTGCCAGGCGAACAGCCGGTCGCGGGAGGCGGCGATGCGGCCCAGCGCGGTCAGCTCCTCCTCGTGGGCGAAGGTGAGCGGCGCGTACATCAGGCCGGTGGAGACGCCCGCGGCGCCGGCGTCCAGAGCCTCGCCGAGCAACCCGCACATCCGGTCCAGCTCCTCCGGCGACGCGGCCCGGTCGCCGAAGCCGACCACGCCCGCGCGCAGCGGGATGTGCGCGACGAGCGAGGCGACGTTCACCGCCGGGCGCGCGGCGGCCAGCACGTCCAGGTAGCCGGGCAGGTCGCTCCAGTCCCAGGCGACCGACGGATCGAGGTCGAGGTATCCGGCCGCGCCGCGCAGCGCCGCGAGGTCGCCGACGACGGGCGTGACACCGAGGCCGCAGTTGCCGATCAGTTCGGTGGTGACGCCCTGCCGGACCTTGCTCTGCGCGTACGGGTTCGACAGCAGGGTGAGGTCGGAGTGCGTGTGCACGTCCACGAACCCCGGGCACACCACGCACCCGGACGCGTCGATCACCTGTGCGGCGGGCCGTCCCGCCAGGTCGCCCACGGCCTCGATCCGCCCGCCGGAGATCGCGACGTCGGCCGTACGCTCCGGCGCCCCCGTCCCGTCGGTGACCAGGCCGCCCGTGATCAGCAGGTCCGTCATCAGCGCACGCTGTTGACCAGGTCGCCGACGCCGGCGAGCCGCGCGGTCATCCGGTCTCCGGCCTTGAGGAAGCGGCCCGAGGCGAGCCCGACGCCGGAGGGCGTTCCGGTGTAGATCAGGTCACCGGGCTCGAGGGTCATGATGCGAGACGCGAAGGCGATCTGCTCGGCCACGTTGAAGATCATGTCACCCGTGCTGCCGTGCTGCATGACCTCGCCGTTCACCTCCAGCGAGATCTCCAGCGCCTGCGGGTCGGGCACCTCGTCGGCGGTCAGCACCCACGGGCCGAGCGCGGCGAACCCGTCGAGCCACTTGCCGTTCAGCCAGTCGAAGAACCCGACCGCGGAGTCGTCGGTGTCGCGCTCGTAGCCGTAGTCCATGGCCCGCGCGGACACGTCGTTGCCGACGGTGTAGCCGGCGACGTGACCGAGCGCGTCGTCCACCGCGATGTCCTTGCCGCCGCGGCCGAGCACGACGACCAGTTCGACCTCCCAGTCGATCCGGTCGCTGACCGAGGGCAGCGCGATGTCCTCGCCGGGCCCGCTGATCGCGGTGGGCGGCTTGAGGAACAGGCGCGGGGAGATCCGCGACCTGTCGATCCGCTCGCCGCCGGTCTCGGTGACGTGGTCCTGGTAGTTCGCGGCGACCGCGAGGATCTTGCCCGGCCGCAGCAGCGGCGCCAGCAGGGTCACCTCCTCCAGCGGGTACCGGGGGCCGTCCGTGCCGGGGCCGGGGCGGCCGAGCAGCGGCGTGACGTCGCCGGAACCGAGGTCGGTGACGTGGGTGTCGTCGATGATCCGGCCATGGCGGACCTGGCCGTCCTTGCGGTACGTGGCGAGCTTCACTTGCGGCCTTCCTGCGGGTGTTCGGGGGAGAGGGGGACGGGCCGGCCGGTCTCCAGCGACCGCCGCGCCGCCTCGATGACGCGGATCGCGGCGAGCGCGTCGGCGGGGCCGACCTCGGCGGGACGTCCGCCGGTGATCGCGGCGTGCAGTTCGGTGAGCATCCGCGCCACGGTGTCCGGCCCGGTCCAGGCGGTCCGTACGCCGACGGCCGTGCGCAGCGTGGCGCCGGGCCTGGTGGCGTCCACGTTCATGACGCCGTTCGAACCGCTGATCCGGTAGCGGTGCACCGCGAGGCCGCCGGGTCGCACGTCCGCGGTACCGGTGATCCGGCCGACGGCGATCGCGCTGGTCAGGGCGCGGTCGTGGTCGAGCAGGAGCAGCGTGAGGCCGTCGCTCGCGCGGGCGTGCACGCGGCGTACGGGCAGGCCGGTGAGGGCGAGGACGACGTCGACCGGGGCGTCGGCGAAGTTGGTCAGCTCGCCGAGCGGGCACGGGTCGCCGCCGGCGACGAGGAAGTCCGCCTGGACGTTCCAGGGCAGGCCGACACGCCCGGCGGCGAGCGCCGTCCTGGCGGAGCGGAGCGCCGGCGCGAACCGCTGGTGGTGCGCCGGCATGCAGACGGTGCCGTAGTAGGCCGCCGCGGCGGCGACCGCCTCGGCGAC
>NZ_JBHLZP010000225.1:0-17399 GCF_042429965.1 Actinoallomurus acaciae | reverse complement strand
ACGCCGGCGGCCAGAGCGCCTGGGGTGGGTTGCGCGCCGCACTCGTCCAGACCGCGGCGGACCCGGCGGCCGCCGTCATCGAACGGGCCAGGCTGCAGTCCATCGGCAACGGGGCGGTGGCCGCGGGCGCCGCCATGGGCGGCCTGGCACTGGGCCTGGGCGAGATCTGGGCCCTGCGCGTCGCCGTGGCCGGCGACGCGCTGCTCTACCTGGTCACCGGCCTGCTGATCGCGAAGGGGATCCGGATCTTCGCACCGGCCCGAACGGCGTCGGCCGGCGCGGGCGAGACCGGCCGTACGACAATGCCCCAGTTGGTCGCGACCGCCGCCGCATCCGCGCTCTACCTGTACATGCCCATGCTGAGCGTCGCGTTGCCGTTGATGATCACCAATGCGCCCGGAGTCCCGGCATGGACCATCTCCGCGTGCTTCCTCGCCAACACCCTGGGCGTCATGGCGATACAGCGCCGAGCCGCCATCGGGGTCACGACCGCCGCGCGAGCCCGGCGCGCCCTGCTGACGGGCGCGGCCCTGCTCGCGACGTCGTCGGTCCTGTTGTGGACGACTCTCCTAGGCCACCGTCTCGCGCCCGTTCTGGTCGCCCTCGGGCTGGCGGCGGGCATCGTGACGCAGGTCCTTGGCGAGGTCCACTTCGCCGCCGGGGCGTGGGACCTCGGGTACCGGCTCGCGCCCGCCGGCGGCACGGCCGCCTGGCAGGCGACCTACGGGGCGGCCGTCCCGATGGCCCGGAGCGCGGGACCGGCCCTGCTGGCCCCGCCGGCCGGCTTCGAGCTCGGCTGGATCGTCCCGGCCGGCCTGTTCCTCGCCGGTGGGATCGCGATGGCGACCGTGGCCACGACGCGTCCTGCTCCCGGCCCCTCCGACCCCGGCACCGCGCCGTACGAGGCGCCGACCGGAGCCGGAGGTCAGCGGCGCTCCGCCGTGACCCGGGACGCACGTCCCGCGTGATGGCGTCCGGATACCGGCGTTCCGACGTCCTCAAGGCCACGGCGGATCGATGGGATGTCGAAGAAGCCGACGACCACGAGCGACACCCCGGTCGCAACGAGGTATCCACCGACGACGTCCACCGGGTAGTGCACTCCGAGATAGACCCGGGCAAGGCCCACACCGAGCGCGAACAACACGCCGAGGATCGCCACGAGCACCCGCAACCGCCCTCGTACCAGCAGGAACAACAGCAGCGCGACGGCGGCCGCCACGGTGGCGTGCCCGCTGGGAAAGCTCTCCTTGTTGTCCGGCGGAATCACCCACAGCCGCTGCGGCGGCCGATGCTCGGCCACGGAGATCTTGGCGACGAACGCGACCGCGAGCGAACCCGCCATCACACTGACGGCGATCAACGCGTCCCGGCGCCGGCGCAGCAGCCACAGGCCGATCGGAACGACCACGGCGATCACCGCGCCCACCGCCGCCTGGGCGGCGACCGTGGCCCCCTTCGCCCCCAGCGTGAGTACGGCATCCCGCATCGGTGTGAGATGTTCGTCCAGCCGGATGTCGATACGGGTGAGCGTCGCCGTCTTGGCGGCGACGCCCAGCAGCGCCGTGAGCAGGAGAAGCAGCAGCCCACCAAGGATCTTCATCCGCTCCGTCACGCGCCGTCCTTCTCCTGGCCATGCGATGTTCATCGCGATTTCATGATCACGACACGCTATCGCCTCCGCGGTGCGCCCGACGCGCTACGCCGGATCCGCCTCCGAACGGCCTGAGGCGCCCGGCCGGCCGACGTGCCGCCACCGTCCCGGCGCCCGGCCGGGATCAGTCTCCAGGCTGCCGGCGCGTAGCCTCTGCACATGCGGATCGTGCGCTCTGGGAGGGATCTCGGTGGCTGACGCCGACGATGTGCGCCGGTTGGCGCTGTCTCTGCCTCACGTGGCGGAGATCGAAAGTGACGGCTTCGACTTCCGGGTGGCCGACAAGGGGTTCGTCTGGTCCTATCCCGAGCGCACGCCGGGTAAGCCGCGTGTGATCCGAACCGATATCGCGGTGCTCTTCGTCGGCGACGAGGCCGAAAAGCAGGCTCTCCTCCTCGGCGAGCCCGACCTCTTCTTCACCACACCCGGCTACAACGGCCTGCCCCTGGTGATGCTGCGCCTGGCCGAGGTGGAGCTCGACCGGCTGAGGGAGCTCATGACCGACGCGTGGCGCATGCGCGCGCCGGACGCGCTCGCCGGCGACCTCGACGAGGTCGGCGGGCCGCCCGATCCGGGGTGAAAGCGGGCGACCGGTGGACGGATGCCGCGCCAGGCTCCGACCGCGCCGTGGCCGCTATACCACTGGTTCGGCAGCCCCGGAGGCAGGTTGCCTCAGCCGAAATGATTGGATGACCCGGTCATGAAAATTCTGCGGCTGGCCCACGCGCCACGCCGGCTTCCGAATGGACCCGCAGGATGCTCATTGGTGTTGTCAGCGAGAGCCAGAACGAGACCCGGGTGGCCGCGACCCCGAAGACGGTAAGGCAGTTACAGGGCCTGGGGTACAACGTGGTCGTCGAGGCCGGGGCCGGTGAGCGGTCGAGCTTCACCGATGACGCCTACGCCGAGGCCGGGGCGGCGATCGGCGACCCGTGGGCCGCCGAGGTCGTGTTCAAGGTCAACGCCCCGACGGCCGAGGAGATCGCCCGGCTGCACGACGGCGCGATCGTGGTGGCGCTGCTGGCGCCGGCGTCGGACCCGGAACTGCTCGACGCCCTGGCGGCGCGGCCGATCACCGCGCTGGCGATGGACGCGGTGCCGCGGATCTCGCGGGCGCAGTCGCTGGACGTGCTGAGTTCGATGGCCAACATCGCCGGGTACCGCGCGGTGGTCGAGGCGGCTCACGTCTTCGGCCGGTTCTTCACCGGCCAGGTGACGGCCGCGGGCAAGGTGCCGCCGGCCAAGGTGCTGGTGGCCGGCGCCGGAGTGGCCGGACTGGCCGCGATCGGTGCGGCGTCGAGCCTGGGCGCGGTCGTACGGGCCACCGACCCGAGGCCGGAGGTGGCCGACCAGGTGCGCTCGCTGGGGGGTGAGTTCCTGGCCGTCGAGGTCGAGCAGAAGGCGTCCGGCGACGGCTACGCACGGGCGACGAGCGAGGAGTACGACCGGCGGGCCGCCGAGATCTACTCCGCGCAGGCCGCCGACGTCGACATCGTCATCACCACCGCGCTGATCCCGGGGCGGCCGGCGCCCAAGCTGCTGAGCGCCGAACACGTCGCGGCGATGAAGCCGGGCTCGGTGATCGTCGACATGGCCGCGGCGCAGGGCGGCAACGTCGCGGGCTCGGTGGCCGGAGAGGTCATCACCACCGGCAACGGCGTGACGATCATCGGCTACACCGATCTCGCCGGCCGGCTGCCCGCGCAGGCCAGTCAGCTGTACGGCACCAACCTGGTCAACCTGATGAAGCTGCTGACGCCGGGCAAGGACGGGAAGGTCGTGCTCGACCTCGACGACGTCGTGCAGCGCGGCATCACGGTGGTCCGCGACGGCGAGAAGCTGTGGCCGCCGCCGCCCGTCCAGGTGTCCTCGACCCCGCCCGCGGAGCCCATCCCGGCGGCCGCGCCCAAGCCGGTGAAGGCGCCTCGCCCGGCCCGGGTGAAGTTCGCCGCCGTGGGCCTCGGGATCGCCGTGCTGTGGCTGATCTCGGCGCTGGCCCCGCCGCCGATCCCCGAGCACTTCACCGTGCTGATGCTGGCGGTGGTGATCGGCTACTACGTGATCGGCAAGGTACACCACGCGCTGCACACGCCGCTGATGTCGGTCACCAACGCCATCTCCGGGATCATCGTCGTCGGCGCCATGTTGCAGATCGGCATCCGGGGCAGCGGCGACGACATCCTCGTCATCGTGTTGTCGGCCGTCGCCATCCTGCTGGCGTCCATCAACATCTTCGGCGGCTTCGCCGTCACCCGACGCATGCTCGGCATGTTCACGAAGGAGTAGCGCACCAACGGCACGGTCCGACCACGAACCTCCACAGCCAGAGACACCACGGGGCGTCAAAGTGAGTACTCATTCGATCGCGGACGCGGCGTACATCGTCGCCGCGCTGTTGTTCGTCCTGTCCCTCGCCGGCCTGAGCAGGCACGAGACGGCCAAGCAGGGCATCGTCTTCGGCATCTCGGGCATGGTCATCGCGCTGGCCGCCACCATCGGCGTGGCCACCGAGCACGCGCGTGCCGTGGCCGTCGTGCTGCTGGTCGTGGCGATCGTCGTCGGCGCCGGCATCGGCCTGTGGCGGGCCCGGGTCGTCGAGATGACCGGCATGCCCGAGCTGATCGCGCTGCTGCACAGCTTCGTCGGCCTGGCCGCCGCGCTGGTCGGCTGGGACGGCTACTACTCGGTCGAGCACAACGGCGGCCAGGTCGAATTCGCCGGATCGCTGCTGCGCATCCACCACGCCGAGGTGTTCATCGGCGTCTTCATCGGTGCCGTCACCCTCACCGGTTCGATCGTCGCCAACCTCAAGCTGTCGGCGCGGATCAAGTCGGCCCCGCTGATGCTGCCGGGCAAGAACTACATCAACCTCGGCGCCCTGGCCGCGTTCGTCGTGCTCACCGTCTTCTTCGTCCACTCACCGAACCTGCCGTTGCTGATCGCCGTCACCGCGGTCGCGCTCGCCCTCGGCTGGCACCTGGTCGCCTCCATCGGAGGCGGTGACATGCCGGTGGTCGTGTCGATGCTCAACAGCTACTCGGGCTGGGCCGCGGCGGCGTCGGGCTTCCTGCTCGACAACAACCTGCTCATCGTCACCGGGGCGCTGGTCGGCTCGTCCGGTGCCTACCTGAGCTACATCATGTGCCAGGCGATGAACCGCTCGTTCATCTCCGTCATCGCCGGCGGCTTCGGCGTCGAGGCCGCGCCGGCCGACGACGCCGACTACGGCGAACACCGCGAGATCGACGCCTCCGGCGCGGCCGAGTTGCTACGCGACGCCTCGTCGGTGGTGATCACGCCGGGCTACGGCATGGCCGTCGCCCAGGCGCAGTACCCGGTGGCCGAGCTGACCAGAAGGCTGCGCGAACGCGGCGTCGACGTCCGCTTCGCCATCCACCCGGTCGCCGGACGTCTGCCCGGGCACATGAACGTGCTGCTCGCCGAGGCCAAGGTGCCCTACGACATCGTCCTGGAGATGGACGAGATCAACGACGACCTCGCCGGCACCGACGTCGTCCTGGTCATCGGCGCCAACGACACCGTCAACCCGGCCGCCGACGAGGACCCCGCCTCCCCCATCGCCGGCATGCCGGTGCTGCGGGTCTGGGAGGCCAGGGACGTCATCGTCTTCAAGCGCTCGATGGCGGTCGGCTACGCCGGTGTGCAGAACCCGCTCTTCTTCCGCGAGAACACCCAGATGCTCTTCGGCGACGCCAAGGCCCGGGTGGAGGACATCCTTCAGGCGCTCCCGGCGCAGACGGACCAGCCGAGAGACCCGCGTCGAACGCTCGATCCCGTCGCCTAGGCCCACGCGGTGAACGCCGACGGTGCGGCCTACCGGCGGAACGCCGCGCCCGGGTGCGTGTCGGGCAGCCGGTGGATGCCGCGCCCGAGCAGGCGCTCCCGCAAGGTGCCGTCGTCGTAGGACTCGCGGTAGCGGCCGCGTCGCTGGAGTTCGGGAACGACGAGTTCGATGAAGTCCTCGGCCGTCCCCGGGGACAGATACTGCATCAGGTTGAACCCGGCCGCACCGGTCTCATCGGCCCAACGCTCGATCTCGTCCGCCACCCGCGTGGGCGTGCCCGCCACGAAGAACGGTCCGCCGTGGCCGATCCGGCCGATCGACTCCAGGATGTCCCCCACCCGCAGGCCGCGGCCCACCAGCGGGCGTACGGCGCGTTCGGTGAAGTCGCCACCGCGCGCGACGATGTCGTCGACGCGGTCGCCGGGATCGTAGGCGGCCAGGTCGATCCCGCTCCCCCGCTGGGCCAGGAACCCCTCCGGCCTGATGTGGCGCTGCAGGTCCGCGGTCTTCGCGTCGGCCTCCTCCTGCGTCCGTCCGACGATGACCGAGGCGCCGGGGAAGACCTTGACGTGCTCGGGGTCGCGGCCGAACCCGGCCGCCCGCCGCTTGATGTCGGCGATCTGCGCCCGCATCGCTTCGATCGAGGAGGCGCCGGCGAAGATCGCCTCGGCGTGCCTGGCCGCGAAGTCCCTCCCCCGCTCGGAGTTGCCCGCCTGGTAGATCACGGGGGTGCGCTGCGGAGACGGCTCGGACAGGTGCGGCCCCGCGACCCTGAAGTGTTCTCCCACGTGGTCGATCGGATGGACCTTCGCCGGATCCGTGTAGACGTGGCGGGCCCGGTCGCGGACCACGGCGTCATCCTCCCAGCTGCCCTCCCACAGCTTGTAGAGCACCTCGAGGTACTCCTCGGCGATCTCATAGCGCAGGTCGTGCTCGATCTCGTCGTCCAGCCCGAAGTTCCTGGCCGCGCTGCGCAGATAGGACGTCACCACGTTCCAGGCCACCCGGCCCTTGGTGAGGTGGTCCAGGGTGGACATCCGGCGGGCGTGCGCGAACGGCGGCTCGTACGTGGTGGAGAACGTCACCGCGAAGCCCAGGTGCCGCGTCACGGCCGCCATCGCGGGCACCACGAGCAGGGGGTCGTTCGCGGGGATCTGCACGGCCTCCCTGATGGCGGTCTCCGGGCCGCCTCGGAAGCGGTCGTAGGTGCCGACCACGTCGGCGAGGAAGACCGCGTCGAACAGGCCGCGCTCCAGCAGCCTGGCCAGTTCGGTCCAGTACTCCAGGTCCGTGTAGCGATGCCGGTTGTTGTTCTCGTGCGTCCACAGCCCGTGCTGGATGTGGCCGACGCAGTTCATCTCGAAGAGGTTGAAGTGGATGATGCCGGTCAACGTCGTTCACTCCGGGGGTCGAACGGGCGGCGGGCGGGAGCCCTGCCGTTGAGGTGGTAGTCGCCGACGTCGTGCACCTTGAGCCGCCGCGGGTCGTGGAGCGTGTGCGTACGGGCGTTGCGCCAGTGCCGGTCCAGGTTGAGCGACCGCAGCGAGGCGCTCGCGCCGGCGAGCTCGAACCACTCGCCGGTCACGCGGTTCGCGGCGGAGTCGGCCTGGACGCGGGCCGCCGCCATCGCCACCGCCGCCTCGGCCTCCCAGCGGGCCGCCTCCTCCGGGTCGTCGGTCTCGGCGATCGCGGCCCGTGCCTCGTCGATGGTGTCGCCCGCGCTCTCGAGCAGCGCCCGGGCGGCACGCGTCAGCACGGCGAGCTCCCCGAACCGCTGAATGACGACGGGATCGTCGACGACCCGCGTGGGCGGGTTCCGCGGCCAGCCGCCCTTGGTGTAGCCGCGCAGGAAGGCGGCGCCGTCGGCCAGTGCCCCTTCCGCGATGCCGGTGTCGATCGCGGCGTGCAGGAGCAGCCCGAAGCTGCGGAACGTGCCGGCCCGCTCGTAGGCACGGTGGCTGGGAATGATGCGGTCGGCCGGCACGTGGACGTCGTCGAGCAGGACCGTACCGCTCGCGGTGGTCCGCTGCCCCATCCCGTCCCAGTCGTCGACCACGGTCAGGCCCGGCGCGTCGTGGGGGACGTACGCCGTGTGGTGCCGGTCCTCGTCGTCGAAGGCGGCGACCGGGATCCAGTGCGCGAACAGGGCCCCGGTGGAGTAGACCTTGTGCCCGGACAGGAGCCGGCCGCCGTCCGCCGACGGCCGCAGCCGGACGCGGGTCCTCGACCCGTCGGGGGCGCGCGCGTCGACCGCCGCGTTGCCGAGCCGCCGGCCCGCCAGCACCTCACGGTAGAAGAACGCCTGCTGCTCGGGCGTCCCGACCTCCCGGATCGCGTCGACGTACCAGAAGTGGTTCTGCGGAATCTGGCCGATGCTGCCGTCGGCGGCGGACAGTTCTCTGATGACCGCGCCGAGGGTCGCCGCGCGTACGCCGGCGCCGCCGTGTTCGGGCGGCACCGTGATGCCGAGTAGCCCACTGGCGGAAAGGGCCTCGATCTCGGCATGCGGCAGGGCCCGCTCGGCGTCCCGGCGCGCCGCTCCTTCGGCGAACTCGCGGGCCAGCGTACGGGCGACCTCGACGGCCTCCTCGTCGGTCTTGATCAGATGGACCATGGGGATCTCCTCACGCGGCCGTCAGACGGGGAATGGCGGCGATGAGCTCCTGGGTGTAGGGATGTTCGGGCGAGAGGAACACCGTCTCCACGGCGCCCTCCTCCACCACCCGGCCGTCCTTCATCACCAGCACGCGGTCGCAGGCGTGACGGATCACGCCCAGGTCGTGGGAGATGAACAGGTAGGCGACTCCCGTCTCCCGTTGCACGTCGTCCAGCAGGTCGAGCACCTGGGCCTGCACGGACACGTCCAGCGCGGAGACGGGCTCGTCGCAGACGATCACCGCCGGCTCGGGCGCCAGCGCGCGGGCGATGGCGACCCGCTGACGCTGGCCGCCCGACAGCTGCAACGCCCGGCGGTTCAGGTGCTCCGCGCCGAGGCCGACCATTTCGAGCAGTTCCACCACACGTCGCCGCCGGCGGTTGCGGGGCACTCCGGAGACCGTCAGCGCCTCGCCGAGCACCTTCGCCACGGTGTGGCGGGGATCGAACGCGGCGAGCGTGTCCTGGTAGATGACCTGGATGTCCCGGCGCAGGGCCCGCCGGGCGGCGGAACCGAGCCCGGCCCAGCTCTGCCCGTGCACCTCGGCCGATCCGGCGTCGGGCTCGGTCAGCCCGAGCACGATTCTGGCGGTCGTGGTCTTGCCCGAGCCCGACTCGCCGACGATGCCCACCGTCTCGGCGGCGCGCAGGGTGAAGGAGACGTCGCGCACCGCGGCGCGGAACCGGCCGTCGGGTCCGCGGAAGGACTTGCCGATCCCCTCGGCTCGTACCACGACGTCTCCCGGCTCGCGGCGGGGCCTGGGCACGGATGGGGCGGTCCCGGAGAGCCGGCTGCCCCTGGTGTGCTCGGTGGGGATCGCGGCCAGCAACTGCCTGGTGTACTCGTGCTCCGGCCGGGACAGCACCTTGTGCACGGTTCCGTGCTCGACGATGCGGCCGTCCTTCATCACGGCGACCCTGTCGGCGAGCCTGGCCACCACGGCCAGGTCGTGGCTGATGATCAGAAGCGACCGGTCCTTGCTCTTCAGGTCCGCCAGCAGGCGGAGCACCTGGGCCTGGATCGTCACGTCCAGCGCGGTCGTCGGCTCGTCGGCGATGATCAGCTCGGGTTCGCCGGCGATGGCGGTCGCGATCAGCGCCCGCTGCCGGAGCCCGCCCGACAGTTCGTGCGGCAGTTGCCGCGAGCGCAGCTCCGGGTCGGGCACACCCACCTCGGCGAGCAGTTCGACGACCCGTGCGCGCCGCTTCGTTCCGGAGAGCCGGGTGTGCGCGGCGAGCACCTCGTCGATCTCCTTGCCGACCTTGCGCAGCGGGTCGAGGGACACGAGGGCGTCCTGCAGCACGAAGCCGATCCGGCCGCCCCGGATCCCGCGCCAGTCGCGTTCGCGCAGGGCGGTCAGGTCCCGGCCCGCGAAGGTCAGCTCGCCCGCGCGGACCTTCGCGCCGTCGCCGGTCAGCCCGACGAGGGTCCGCGCGGTGACGCTCTTGCCCGAACCCGACTCGCCGACGAGGGCGAGGCACTCGCCCTCGTGCACCTCGAAGGAGATGCCGTCGACGACGTCCGGCCCGCCGAACCCGACCCGCAGGTCCTCAACGCGCAGCACGGTCACCAGGTCCTTCCTTCCGATCGCATCCGAAGTGCCCGGCCCACGACGGTCACGCTGACGACGGTGAGCGTGATGGCCGCGCCGGGGAACAGGCCGTACCACCAGGCCCGCGAGATGAAGTTCCGCGCGGTCGACAGCATCGATCCCCATTCGGGCTGCGGCGGTGGCGTGCCGAGACCGAGAAAGCTCAACGCCGATCCCGCCACCAGCGCGGTGCCGACACCGATGGTGGCCAGGATCAGCACCGGCTTGATCGCGTTCGGCAGCACGTGCCGGACCACCACGCGGGGTGCCGAGAGCCCGAGCGCGTGGGCCGCCTCGACGTAGCTCGACCGGCGGATGGACAGGGTCTGCGCGCGCACCACACGCGCGTAGTTGGGGATGTAGGCGACGCCGATCGCCAGCAGCGCGTTCGAGGTGCCGCCGCCGGCCACAGTGATCACCACGAGGGCCAGCAGCAGTTCGGGGAAGGCCAGCCCGACGTCCGCGAGCCGCATGATCAGGCCCTCGACGTACCGGTTGCCCAGTCCGGCGGCGGCCCCCAGCAGGCCGCCGCCGACCAGGGCGATCCCGACCGCGCCGAAGCCGAGCAGGAGGGAGTTCCTCGTCCCGAAGATGATCCGGCTGAACACGTCCCGGCCGTTCTCGTCGGTGCCGAGCAGGTGCCGCGCGCTCGGCGGACGCAACGTCTGGGCGCTGTCGACGGCAAGCGGATCCTGGGAGGTGAACAGATGCGGCACCACGGCGGCCAGCACCAGCAGCACGAGGACCAGCGCCGCGACGTACACGCCGGGCCGGACACCGGGGCGCCACCGGAAACGCCGGGCGGTCAGGGCGGTCATGCGGCACCCTCCACGGTCGGGTCGCCGATCGCGGGCACGTCGCGCAGCCGTGGGTCGATGGCCAGATAGAGCAGGTCGACCAGGAGGTTGACCAGCACGTAGGCGAGGGCCGACAGCAGCACGACCCCCAGGACGACGGGCAGGTCCTTCGCGTTGACCGCGTTCAGCAGCAGCCGGCCGATGCCCTGCCGGGTGAACAGCGTCTCGGTGACGACGGCACCGCCGAGCAGGGCGCCGACCCAGTAGCCGGTCATGGTGACCAGCGTGACCAGGGCGTGCCGGAGGGCGTGCCGCAGCCGGACGGCCAGGTCGGTGAGGCCGCGCGTGCGGGCGCTGATGATGAACGGCTCATCGAGCACCTCTTCGAGAGCCTCGCGCAGGACATGGCCGAGCACTCCGGCGATCGGCAGGGCCAGCGCCAGGGCGGGCAGGACGAGCGACCGCAGGCCACTGCTGCCGGTCGCGGGCAGGAGCCGCAGTTGGAAGGAGAAGACCGTCAGGAGCAGGATGCCGAGCCAGAACACCGGCGTCGACGCGACCACCGCCTCGGCGCCCGCGGCGACACCGCGGATCCAACGGCGGCGTTTGGCCGTCGCCAGCGCGACGGCCGTCGCGAGTCCGATGCCGAGCACGGCCGCGGCCAGCGCGAGTTCGATCGTCGCGCCGGCCTGTTCCCCGATCGCCTGTGTCACCGGCGTCTGCAACCGGTAGGACGTGCCCAGGTCGCCGCGGAGCACCCGTCCGACGTAGGACACGTACTGCACGTACCAGGGCCGGTTCAGGCCGTACTCCCGGGTGACCTGCGCGATCACCTCGGGGGTCGGCGCGGAGTTCTCCCCGCCGACGATGGCCAGGGCCTGGTTGCCCGGGGAGAGGTAGAGGACGGCGAAGGTGAGGGTCGCCGCCCCCCACATCACCCCGACTCCGGCGAGCAGGCGCGCCCCGACCAGCCGCACGATCCTCCTCATCGGTCCAGCCAGGTGTCGTAGAAGTACGGTGACGGGTAGGCCGGCGTGAAGCTCAGCCCGTGCACGCGCTTCTTGAACGCGACCGGCCGCGGGTCGTCGTAGAACGGAATGGCCGGTGCCAGCTCGATCAGCCTGGCCTGCGCCTCGTTGTACAACGCGGTCCGTTCGGCCTGGTCGGTGGTCTCCCGCGCGGCCTGGAGCAGGCCGTCCAGCTTGCCGTCCGACAGGCGCGCGACGTTCTGGCCCTGGCGTTTCGGCGTGGTGATGTTGGCCGAGTCGTACTCGATCCAGAGCACGTCGGCCGTGTTGGTGGCCCACAGGCCGGACGCCAGGTCGTAGTCGCCCACCCGGGTCCGGTCACTGACCTGCTGCGTGGAGGGGGTCTGGAGCCGGATGTCGATGCCGACCTTCTTGGCCGCGGCCTGTGTCTGCACGGCGATCTGCATGCGCTGCGCGGGGAAGGTCGGGTCGATCGGGAAGTAGGCGGTCAGCCGCCTGCCGTTCTTGGTGCGGATGCCGTCGGAGTCCCGGGCGGTCCAGCCGGCCGCGTCGAGCAACCGCCCGGCTTTGGCCGGGTCGTAGGCGATCCGGCCGGCCAGCCCGCTCGCGTAGCCCGGCGTCGACGACGTGACGAACCCCTGCGCCACCTGGTACTGCCCGAACGAGATCCCCTTGATGATCGCGGCGCGGTCGACCGCGGCCAGCAGCGCCTGCCGCACCCGCACGTCGTTGAACGGGGCACGCGAGGTGTTCAACCAGAACGACATCGGGTGACCCGGCCGGATGGCGCTGAGGAACCCGAGGTCGGGATCGGCCTTCACGTCGGCGACGTTCTGGGGCGGGGTGAAGTCGATCGCGTCCACCTCACCGGAGGCGAGCGCGTTGTAGCGCGTGCCGTCCTCGCCGAGGAAGCGGATCTCCAGCTTGTCCAGGTAGGCGGGCCCGGTGTGCCGGGCCCCCGCGGGTCCCCAGTCGTAGCCGGGGTTGCGGTGGTAGGTGATGCTCTGGCCCTTGACCCACTTGTCGAGGATGAACGGGCCGGAACCGATCGGGTGCTCGCAGATCGTCTGTGGAGCCTCCTTGATCTGCTTGGGCGAGATCATGCCGAGGTACCCCTGCCCGAGGATGTCCAGGAACGGCGAGTACGGCGTGGACAGGTGCACCTGGAGGGTGTCGTCGTCGACGACCTTGCTGTCCTTGTACGGCGCGATGTACGCCGCCGCCAACGGCGACTTGGTCGCCGGATCACGCATGTGCTCCAGAGCCTGCAACGCCGCCGCGTTCCACGACGACCCGTCGCTGAACCGCACCCCCTTGCGCAGCACGAACGTGTACGTCAGCCCGTCACGGGAGACCTTCCAGCTGTCGGCGAGCCACGGCCGGATCGTGCCGTCCGCGCCGAACCACACCAGCGAGTCCGACACGGGGACCGTCGTCACGGGGCCGTCGGAGCTGGCGTTGCCGTGGGGGTCGAGGCAGGTCGGCTCCTGGCCGTTCTCCGCGAAGACCAGGGTCCCGCCGGGCTTCGGGGTGCCGCCGCCGGAGGTACCGCCTCCGCCGCACCCGGCCGACACGAGGCCCGCGCCGACCACGATCGCGGCGACGTGTCTTCGTCTCATCGGCCCACCCACGCGTCGTGGAAGTCGACCGCGCCGTACGCGTAGTCCCAGCCCAGGCCGTGGACCTTCGTGCCGTAGGACACCAGGCTGGGCCGGTTGTAGAGCGGGATGGCCGGCGTGAGCTCGATCAGCCGTGTCTGCGCCTGCCGGTACAGCTCGGCGCGGGTCCGGTCGTCCGTGGTGCGCCGCGCCTGGTCGAGGAGCTTGTCGAGGGCTCCGTCGGCCAGTCTGGTCACGTTCTGGCCCTGGCGTTTCGGCGTGGTGATGTTGGCCGAGTCGTACTGGATCCACAGCACGTCGGCGGTGTTGGTGGTCCAGATGCCGTCGGATATGTCGAAGTCGCCCTTGGCCGTACGGTCCGAGGACGCCTGGGGCGTGACGTTCTGAATCTTGATCTCGATGCCGGCCTTGGCGGCGGCCGCCTGCGTCTGCACGAGGATCTGGGTGTTCTGCGGAACCGAGCCGGGGTCGAGTGCGATCGCGGTCAGCCGCTTGCCGTCCTTGGTGCGGATGCCGTCGGAGTCCCGGGCGGTCCAGCCGGCCGCGTCGAGCAACCGCCCGGCCCTGGCCGGGTCGTAGGCGATCCGGCCGGCCAGGCCGCTCGCGTAGTCCGGGGTCGACGGTGTGACGAAGCCGGTCGCGAGCTTCCACTGCCCGAAGGAGACGCTGTTGACGATCGCGTTGCGGTCGACCGCGAGGCTCAGCGCCTGCCGGACCCTCAGATCGTTGAAGGGGGCCCGGCCCGTGTTGATCCACACGGAGAACGGGTGGCCCGGCCGGTCGATCGTGGTGAAGCCGAGATCCGGGTTGGACTTCACGTCCTTGACGTTGGAGGGCGGAGTGTTGTCGATGACGTCCACGTCGCCGGAGGCCAGGGCGTTGTAGCGCGTGCCGTCCTCGGCGAGGAAGCGGATCTCCAGCTTGTCCAGGTAGGCCGGTCCGGTGTGCTTGGCACCGGGCGGCGCCCAGTTGTAGCCGGGGTTGCGGTGGTAGGTGATGCTCTGGCCCTTGACCCACTTGTCGAAGATGAACGGGCCCGAGCCGATCGGGTGCTCGCAGATCGTCTGTGGAGCCTCCTTGATCTGCTTGGGCGAGACCATGGCGAGGTAGGACTGGGCGAGCACGTTGAGGAAGGCGGAGTACGGCGTGGACAGGTGCACCTGGAGGGTGTCGTCGGCGACGACCTTGCTGTCCTTGTACGGCGCGATGTAGGCCGCCGCCAACGGCGACTTGGTCGCCGGATCACGCATGTGCTCCAGAGCCTGCAACGCCGCCGCGTTCCACGACGACCCGTCGCTGAACCGCACCCCCTTGCGCAGCACGAACGTGTACGTCAACCCGTCACGGGAGACCTTCCACGACGACGCCAGCCAGGGCCGCAGCGCGCCGCCCGGGTCCTGCCAGATCAGAGAGTCGAAGATCGGCCGGTCGACGACCGTGGTGTTGGTGTCGCTGAGTTCATGAGGATCGAGGCAGTCCGGCTCGTCGCCGTTCTCCCCCAGGACGAGAGTTCCTCCCGTGCGCGGGGAGGCGTTCGCCGCGGTGCCGCCGGAGTGGTGGCCTGAGCCGCAGGCGGCCAAGGCCAGAGTGGATGCGATCAGTGCCGCGCTGAGCAGCGCTTTCGAGCTGGTGAACATGGTGGGGTGAGGCCCTTTACGGGTGGAGGGGAGTCTTCGGCCTGGGTGACGGGGGGTGTCAACAGGCGCTGCTGCACACGCGCAGGAAGTCAACGGCTCGACGCCGGACAAGGGGTGTCTCTCGACTCACAACCCACATAATCCCACATTGTCTACCTGATTAACAGGGATTACCCTGAACCACCATGAAACACGCAGAACGCCCAGCATCATGAGCATCGGCTGGTTCGACGCGCCCACGCTGGACGGCCGTCCCGCCCAGGTGATCTCGGATGACGCCGAGGCCCTGACCGTCGCCCGGCGCCTCGCGGAGGAGTTCGCGGTGGACGCGGCCGCAGGTGCACGGGGCGCTCGCGCGACTCCTGCACGCCGCGATCGACGCGGGCGGCGCGCTGAAGGAGGCCACCGAGTTCGTCCTGACCAAGGCGCGGCCGTGGTTCGAGAGCGGACTGGACCGCGCCGCCGACGCCCCCTCGTCAGCCAGCGCGTCGGCGAACCCACCGTGAAGGTGCGCGCGGCCGAGGCCCTCCTGGACGCGGCACGCGCCGACCTGACCGACGACTCGGCCGCCGCCGCCTCGATCGCGGCGGCCGCCCCGCCCCACGGCCTCCTCTGAGGGACATGACGATGACTCTGACGTTTCACTGGTTCCTGCCCACCTACGGCGACAGCCGCGACGTCGTGGGCGGCGGCCACGGGCTGCCCGCCGGATCGGCCGGCGGTGCCCGGCCCGCCACCCTGGCCTACCTGCGCCAGATCGTGCACGCGGCCGAACAGCTCGGCTTCGCCGGCGCGCTGACTCCCACGGGCGCCTGGTGCGAGGACGCCTGGCTGACGACCGCGATGCTCACCGAGACGACCGAACGGTTGAAGTTCCTGGTCGCCTTCCGGCCGGGCCTGGTCACACCGACGCTCGCGGCCCAGATGGCGGCCACCTTCCAACGGCACTCCAGGGGGCGGCTGCTCCTCAACGTCGTCACCGGCGGTGAGAGCCACGAGCAGCGCGCGTACGGCGACTTCCTCGACAAGGAGGCGAGATACGCGCGGACCGGTGAGTTCCTGCACATCGTCCGCGCGCTGTGGCGGGGTGAGAGCGTCGACTTCACCGGCGAGCACCTGCGGGTCGAGGGCGCGCGGCTGAGCAGGCCGCCGGAACCGGTCCCCGACATCTACTTCGGCGGCTCCTCCCCTGCGGCCGGGACGGTCGCGGCCCGCCACGTCGACGCCTATCTGACCTGGGGCGAGCCGCCGGCCGCGGTGCGCGGGAAGATCGGGTGGATCAACGGGCTGGCGGCCGGCGAAGGCCGTACCGTCCGGCACGGCATCCGGCTCCACGTCATCAGCAGGGACACCGGTGAGCAGGCGTGGGCACAGGCCGGGCGCCTCCTGGACGGCATCGACCCGGCGACGGTCGAGAAGGTCCAGGCCGGGCTCGCCCGCAGCGAGTCCGAAGGGCAGCGGCGGATGCTCGCGCTGCACGGCGGCGGCCGGGACCGGCTGGAGGTCTCTCCGAACCTCTGGGCCGGGGTGGGCCTCGTCCGCGGAGGAGCGGGCACGGCGCTCGTCGGCAGCCACACCGAGGTCGCCGACCGGATCGAGGAATACCACCGGCTCGGCATCACGGAGTTCGTCCTCTCCGGCCATCCGCACGTCGAGGAGGCGTACTGGTTCGGTGAGGGCGTACTGCCCATCCTGCGCGCCCGCGGGCTCTGGCGGCATCCCGGCGCATCGCCGGACGCCGGCGAACCGGCCGGCATCCCGTTCGCCTCGGGCACCGCCCGATGAGCAGCCTGGCGGACCTCTACGGGCGGGCCGGCGAGATCCTGCCCGAACTGGCCGCGACCGCCGCGGAGCGCGAGCGGCGACGCGAACTGCCACATGAACAGATCCACGCGATCGCCAAGGCAGGCCTGTTCACCTTCAGGATCCCCGGTGAGTACGGTGGTGCGGGCTCGTCGGTCCAGGAGGTGTTCCGCTTCGTCATCGATCTGGCCACCGCCGACTCCAACATCGCCCAGGCCGTCCGGCCGTGCTTCGGAATCGTCGAGGGCCTCCTGGCCGGCCCGGAGGCCGAACGCGAGAAGTGGTACCCGCGCGTACTCGCCGGTGACGTCTTCGGCAACGCGGGCTGGGAGATCGGCGGGCCCAGCGGAGCCGTCCGGTCGCGGATCACCCGGCACGGCGACCACTTCAAGATCAACGGCAGCAAGTACTACAGCACGGGCGCCCTGTACGCCGACTGGATACGGGCCGCCGCGGTCGACGACGAGGGCGAGAAGGTGTTCTTCACCCTGCCGCGTGACCGTGAGGGGATGCGGCTCCTCGACGACTTCGACGGCGTCGGACAACGGCTCACCGCGAGCGGCACGACCGACTTCGATGACGTCACCGTGTATCCGGAGGAGATCGGCCGACACGCCGGCCGGGCCGGACGCTCGCCGGTGACGCCCTTCCTGCAGTTGTACCTCGCCGCGGTCGAGGCCGGCATCGCCGCCGCCGCGCTCGCCGACGCCCTGGCGTTCGCCCGGGACCGCGCCAGGCCCATCGCGCACAGCGGCGCGGCACGGTCCGTGGAGGACCCGTACGTCCAGTACACGGTGGGCGAGATCTCGGCGAGAAGCTACGCGGCGGAGGCCGCGGTGATGCGCGCC
>NZ_JBHLZP010000224.1:0-12787 GCF_042429965.1 Actinoallomurus acaciae | reverse complement strand
CGCCGCCGCGGGCGACGCGGCGTGTCGCGCGGCCGTCGAGGAGTACGGGCACGCGCTCGGCCGCGGCCTCGCCGCGGTGGCGAGCGGCTGGGACCCCCAGATCCTCGTGGTCGGTGGCGTGGTCGCCCCGTACTTCGCGATGCTGTCCCCGAGCATCGCACGCGCGTTCGACGACTGGGCCTCACCCGCCGGCCGCCAGGTCCTCCGCGTTGCGGCTCGCCTCGGTACCGATGCCGGCGTCCTCGGGGCGCTGTGCCTTGCTGATCAGATGCGGAGCGAGCAGTGACCGACGACAAGCGCCGTACCGACCCGGCCGTCCCCCGCTACGCGTACGTCGAAAGCCAGCTCCGGCAGCGCATCACGTCGGGGGAGTGGGCGCCCGGCCAGGCGATCCCGGCCGAGAAGGCGCTGTGCACGGCGTACGGCGTCAGCCGCATCACCATCCGGCACGCGCTCCAGCGCCTGGTGAACAGCGGCCTGCTGATCCGCGAGCAGGGGCGCGGCACGTACGTGCGCGAACCCGGCCTGACCGCGCGTACGCGATCGGTCCGGTCGTTCACCGCGGAGATGCACGACCTCGGCATGAAGCCCGGCAGCCGGCTGCTGTCCCTGGAGGAGATGGCCGCGCCGGCCGATGTGGCCGCCGCGCTGCGCCTCGACGTCGGCGCGCGGGTGATCCGGGCGCACCGGGTCCGGCTCGGCGACGGCCAGCCGATCGGGGTGCAGAACGCCTATCTCGTCGCCGAGCGCTTTCCCGAGTTGACCGGGATCGCCCTGGACGGTGAATCGCTGTACTCCGTCCTGCAGACCAACTACGGCGTCATCCCCGAAGAGGCGCAGGAGACCTTCACCGCGGGACTGGTCAGCCAGGAAGAGGCCAGGTTACTGAAGGTGCCGGTCGGCGCCCCCGCCTTCTACGTCGAGCGCGTCACCTACGACGGGAGGCTGCCGTTCGAGTACGTGGCGAGCGTCATGCGGGGCGACCGATACCAGGTCACCGTCACCATCCGAAACACCTAGCGCACGCGAGAGGAACACCATGCCCACCGGTCCGAGGTACACCCGGCAGGTCATCGACCTGCTCCAGAAACTGGCGGACTCCCAGAACGAGGCGCTCGACCGGGCCGCCACGGCCTGCGCCGACTCGCTTCGCACCGGCAACCTCATCCACCTGTTCGGCTCCGGCCACTCCGTCATCCCCACGCTCGACGCCTTTCCCCGGTACGGCAGCTTCGTCGGCCTGCACCCGCTGACCGACCCGCGCCTGATGTGGCACAACGTGCTCGGCCCCGGCGGGGTACGAGAGTTGCTCTGGCTGGAGCGCGTGGAGGACTACATCGACAAGTTCCTCGACCACGAGCCGCTGTCCGCGGGCGACACGCTCGTCTGCTACAGCCACGGCGGGACGAACTCCGCCGCGATCGAGGCGGCGATGTACGCGGGCAAGCGCGGCATCACCACGGTCGCGGTGACGTCGGGGGACAGCGCCAAGCGGCCGGCGAAGCACTCCTCCGGCAACCTGCTGGGCGACGTGTGCGACGTGGTCATCGACACGGGTGTGCCGGTCCAGGACGCCCTGATCGACATCCCGGGCTGGGACCGTCCGACCGGCGGTTCCTCCACCGTCCTGGCCACCGTGGTCAGCCACGAACTGATCACGCGAACCGCCGAGATCTGCGCCGGCCGCGGCACGGTGCTGCCGACGTTCGTGTCGCCGACGGTGCCCGGCGCTTCGCTGGCCTCCAACGACGAGGTGTTCGCCGCTCACGCGAAGTACCTGCACGCGGCGCGCGGCCGGGCCCTCGACGCGGACACGTCCGGCTGAGGCCGCTCCGACGAACCGATGCGGGGAGCGGTCCGGCGCGACGCCCCGCGTCGCGTTCGTCGGTACGGCGGCGGTCTCCGCCACGGGGAGAATCAATAACGCATCGCGCCGATGAGTTGCCATACTGCACCGTATGGGGCCGCCGGGGTGGAGACCGCCGGGTGGAGATGTCCGTCGTCAGCGCCAGCCGAGGTCCGGTGCGACGTGGGTGAGGATGTTCTCCAGCAGGTGCGCGTTGTAGTCGACGCCGAGCTGGCTCGGGATGGTCAGCAGCAGGGTGTCCGCGGCCTGGATGGCCTCGTCCTGGGCGAGTTCCTTGACCAGGACGTCCGGCTCCGCGGCGTAGGACCGCCCGAAGATCGCCCTGGTCGTCTCGTCGATCATGCCGACCTGGTCCTGTGAGTTGCGGTCGCCGCCGAAGTAGGCGCGGTCCAGGTCGGTCGTGAGGGCGAAGATGCTGCGGCTCACCGACACCCGCGGTTCGCGCGAGTGGCCGGCCTCCTTCCACGCCTCGCGGAACGCCTCGATCTGCTTGCGCTGCTGGACGTGCAGCGGCTCGCCGGTCTCGTCGTCCTTGAGCGTGGAGCTCTGCAGGTTCATGCCGAGCTTCGCGGCCCACACGCCGGTCGCGTTCGACCCGGAGCCCCACCAGACGCGCTCGCGCAGGCCCTCGGAGTGCGGCTCGAGCCGCAGCAGACCCGGCGGGTTGGGGAACATGGGCCGTGGGTTCGGCCGCGCGAAGCCCTCGCCCTCGATCACCGTGAGGAACGTCTCGGCGTGCCGGCGGGCCATGTCGGCGTCCGTCTCGCCCTCGGCGGGGGCGTAGCCGAAGTAGCGCCAGCCGTCGATCACCTGCTCGGGGGAGCCGCGGCTGATGCCGAGCTGGAGCCTGCCGTCGGCGATGAGGTCGGCCGCACCGGCGTCCTCTGCCATGTACATCGGGTTCTCGTAGCGCATGTCGATCACGCCGGTGCCGATCTCGATCTTCGAGGTACGCGCACCGATCGCGGCGAGTAGCGGGAACGGGCTGGCTGCCTGGCGGGCGAAGTGATGCACGCGGAAGTACGCCCCGTCCACGCCGAGTTCCTCGGCCGCGACCGCGAGGTCGATGGACTGGTGCAGGAAGTCGCTCGCGGTACGGGTCCGAGACTGCGGGCTCGGCGTCCAGTGCCCGAAGGAGAGGAAACCAATCTTCTTCACACGAACCCCAGCGCGTGGCGGCCGCATTTGATTCCGGCGCGCCGTACCGCCCGGTACCGGTACGTGGACGCCCGGCCGTCGGCCGTGATGGCGGTCACGTCGGCAGGGGGCTCCGCGCGTTCAGAATGTGGCGAGTCTCTTGGCGATCCGGTCGGCGAGCTTCTGGATCTGCGTGACGAGCTGGTCGTGCGTCACGCCGTCGACGGTGGACTTGACCACGCTGAACGCGACCGCGCCCATGGACTCGACGTCGTCGGCGGACGGCTTGCGGCCCGGAACGGCGATCGGCGCGCCGAAGCAGATCATCCCCGGCACGGTGTCCCCGTCGTCGATGGCGTAGCCCCGGGAGCGTACGAGCGCGAGTTCGTCGATGAGCTCATCGGCCGTCGTGACCATCGGCCCGAACGGGCTCTGCAGGCCGGAACCGCCCGCGTACAGCTTCCGCACGTAGCCGTCATCGTGCAGCGACAGGAGCGACTTGCCGGTCGCCGTCAGCGCCGCGGGCAGTCGCATGCCGACCTTCTGATAGCGGACGGCGATGGGTTTTCTCCCGAGCCGCCGGGCCAGATAGAGGCTGTCCAGCCCGTCGAGGACGGCGAGCACGATCGACTCATCCGGCAGCCAGGCCGACGCCTCGCAGACCTCGTTGAACTGCGAGACGATGTCGGTGTCGGCGAGGCGCTTCTGGCTGAGCTCGACCAGCCGGAGTCCGAGACGGTAGCGGCCGTCTGCGAGCCGGTCCACGAGGCCGGTGGCCACAAGGCTCGCACACAGGTTGTGCAGTGAGCTCTTGGGCAGTCCGGAGACGGCGGCGAGCGCGGTGAACCCCATGGGTTCGTCGGACGCGCCGAGCGCGTCCAAGATCTGTGCTGCCTTCTCGATGGCGGGCACGGGCACTCCGTTCATAATCTCGAACAGCGTTCAATTGTAGATAGGCTCGTCGGGTAAGTCGACTCAAAAGTGTCGGCTTGATGGCGCCGAACTCGGTTCAAAGCCGCAAACACGCCTCGTCTCCTCACTTCACTCCGCGCAGGAACGCCGTCATACGGTCCCGCTTCTCGGGGGATTCGAAAAGTAGCGCCTGCCCCAGCAGGTCGACGTGCGGATGAGCCGACTCTGGCGCGTCGATCGCGTACTTGGCCAGGCGCAGAGCGATCGGCGACGCGATCGTGATCTGATCGAGCAGGGCGTGCGCGGCCGTCAGCAGTTCGTCCGGGGGCACCACCGCGTTGACGAGTCCGAACCGCAGCGCCTCGGCGGGCAGGAGGCGCCTGCCGGTGAACATCATCTCCTTGGCCCGCCCCTCGCCTATCAACCGGGGCAGACGGTACGCCGCGCCGGCGCCCGGAAGGATCCCGAGCCGTACCTCGGGTTGCCCGAAGAAGCTACGGTCGGTGCAGACACGCAGATCACAGGCGTACGCCAGTTCGGCTCCGCCCCCCAGGGCGGGCCCATCGACGGCGGCGAGCGTTGGCAGTGGCAGCCGCAGGATGCGGGCGAACAGACTCTGGTTGATCGCGGCGAGCGCATCGTCGCGCTCTTCGACCTCGATCACTGTTCGACACCGTCCGTCCAGGTGTAGAAGCCGTGGCCGCTCTTCTTTCCCAGCCTTCCGTCGGCGACCATGCTCTCGAGCAGCGCGGGCGGCGCGAAGCGGTCACCGTACGCGGATCGGAGTGTCCTCGCGATGTCCAGCCGGACGTCGAGTCCGACGATGTCGGTCAGCTCCAGCGGGCCCGTCGGATGCCGGTATCCGAGCGTCATCGCGCGATCGATGTCGGCCGGTGCCGCCACGCCGTCCTCGACCATCCGGATCGCCTCGAGGCCGAGCGCCACACCGAGCCGGGACGTGGCGAAACCGGGCGCGTCGTTGACGACGATCGGATCCTTGCCCAGCCGATCGCCCACGGCCAGCGCCATGGCCCGCGCCTCGCCCGACGTGGACGGGCCGACCACCACCTCCAGCAGCGGCATCGCCCAGACCGGGTTGAAGAAATGCAGGCCGACGAACCGGTCCGGGCGATCGAGCGCGGCCGCGAGCGCACGGATCGAGATCGATGAGGTGTTGCTGGCGAGCAGCCGCGGCTCGAGCCGCTCCGCCGACCCGAGCACCGCCCGCTTGAGGTCGGCGCGCTCGGGAACCGCCTCGACCAGGACGGACGGCTCGCGTCCGGCCGCGTCGAGGCTCTCCACAACCCGCACGCGTCCGCGGGCGGCGACGGCCTCCTCCGCGGGCGTCCGGCCGGCGGCCACGGCCTTGTCCCACCGGTCGCGCAGCCGCCGCGTCGCGCGCCGGGCCTGGTCCGCGTCGGTCTCCACCAGTTCGACGTCGTACCGGCGCGACGCCGCGACGTAGGCGATACCGACGCCCATCGTGCCCGCGCCCACCACCACGAGACGGTCGGTCACGTTCCGCACACCCTTCCTCCGTACATCCGCCGGCTAACGGTTCGCCGTGAAGGCGAGGTCGACTCCGGCGGGCGGCTCCGGCCAACGCTGGGTGACCACCTTGGGGCGCGTGAAGAAGCGCACGCCGTCCTCGCCGTAGGCATGGAGATCGCCGAACACCGAGTCCTTCCAGCCTCCGAACGAGAACGGCGCGACCGGCACGGGGATCGGCACGTTGATCCCGACCATGCCCACCTTCACCTCGTTCTGGTACGTGCGGGCGACGCGCCCGTCCATGGTGAAGATCGCGGTGCCGTTGCCGTAGCGGTTCTCGTTGACCAGCGTCAGCGCCGCGTCCAGGGAGGGGACGCGCACGACGCACAGCACCGGGCCGAAGATCTCGTCGGTGTAGACCGACATGTCCGGCTCGACCTGGTCGAACAGGCTCGGGCCGAGCCAGAATCCGTCCGGGTCCCCGTCCGGGACGGCGGTCCGGCCGTCGACGACCAGTTCGGCTCCCGCGGCGACCCCGGCGTCCAGGTAGGACGTGACCTTCGCCAGATGCTCCCGTGTGACCAGCGGCCCGAGGTCGACGGCGCGGCGCCCGTTCCCGACCTTGAGCCGGGCGATGCGGGCGACGATGCGCGACACCAGTTCGTCACCGATCGGATCGACGGCCACGACGACCGAGATCGCCATGCAGCGTTCCCCCGCGGAGCCGAAACCGGCGCTGACGGCCGCGTCCGCCGCCGTGTCGAGGTCCGCGTCCGGCGCGACGACCATGTGGTTCTTGGCGCCGCCGAGCGCCTGGACCCGTTTGCCGGCGGCGGAGGCCGTCGCGTGGACGTGCCGGGCGATCGGGGTCGAGCCCACGAACGAGACCGCGTCCACATCCGGGTGGCCGAGCAGGGCGTCGACGGCCTCCTTGTCGCCGTGCAGCACGTTCAGTACACCGTCCGGCAGGCCGGCCTCGGCGAACGTGTCCGCGATGACCCCGGCCGCCGACGGGTCCTTCTCACTCGGCTTGAGCACGACCGTGTTCCCGCAGGCCACCGCGATCGGCACGAACCACAGTGGGACCATCGCCGGGAAGTTGAACGGAGAGATGACCGCCACGCAGCCCAGCGGCTGGCGGAGCGAGAAGACGTCGATCGCACTGGCGGCGTTGCTGCTGTACTCCCCCTTCTGCAGGTGCGGCATGCCGCAGGCGAACTCGGCCACCTCAAGCCCGCGTGCGACCTCGCCGGCCGCGTCGCCGAGGACCTTCCCGTGCTCCGAGGTGATCACCTCGGCCAGCTCGGCCGCACGTTCGCCGAGCCGCTCGCGGAAGCGGAAGAGCACGGCCGCCCGCCTCGCCACGGAGGTGGCCGCCCAGCCGGGAGCGGCGGCCGTCGCGGCCGCCACGGCCTGGTCGACCTCGGCGGCCGAGGCGTAGGGCACCTCGGCGGTGACGCGGCCGATGGCCGGGTCGTAGACCTTTCCGGTACGCGGACCGGTCGCCACCCGGCGGCCGTTGATCCGATGAGGAATGCGTTTCATTGCTCGTTCTCCCGATCAGACGACGGCGCCGGCGGAGACATGGACGACCTGCCCGGTGATCTGGCGGCTCTCCGGCGCGCAGAGGAACACGATGGCCGCGGCGATGTCGTCGGGCTGGGAGAACCGTCCGAACAGGTTCGCCGTGGGCCCCTGACGCGCCCGTGCGGTTCGTGCCTCGTCATCGTCGTTCTCGCCGTAGATCGCGGTGGCGGTGACGCCTGGCGCGACCGCGTTGACGTTGATCTCGTGCGGCGCGAGCTCGCCGGCGAGCGTACGGGTCAGGGACTCCAGCGCCGCCTTGGAACTCGCGTACGGGTGCGAGGAGACGACCGCGCGGTGCGCGGACGCGGAACCGACGTTGACGATGTTCCCGCCCCGGCGCCCTCCGGCGGTCATGTGGGGCACGACGGCCTGGGTGACGAACACCGCCGCCTTGAGGTTGATCGCGTGCACCGAGTCCCAGATGTCCTCGGTGATGTCCGCGAGCCCCACGCGGGGCCCCACGATGCCGGCGCAGTTCACGAGAATGTCGATGTGCCCGAACCGCTCGGCGATCCGGTCGACGCACGACCGGATCTCGCCGACGCGGGAGAGGTCGCAGGGGCTGGACAGGCCGGTGCCCGGGCCGTCCGCCGTGATCCGGGCGGCGACCTCGTCGGCCGAACCGGCGTCCTTGTCGAGGACGGCGACGGAGGCCCCCCGGGCGGCGAGCGCCAGCGCCGTCGCCCGGCCGATGCCGGAGGCGCCCCCGGTGACCACGGCCGTACGCGATGACCACGATGCCTCGGCGGTCACAACCCTGCTCCTTCCACGTTCTGGCCCGACAGGACGGCCTGCTCGGCCTCCAGCTCGGCGATCTCCCGCGGTGAGTAGCCGAGCTCGGCCAGCACCTCACGGGTGTCGCCTCCCAGCCGTGGCGGTGGCGTCGTGGCGGGCCGCGGCGATGCGGAGAAGTGCAGGGGACTGTTCACCAGGCGCACGTCGCCCAGCCGCTCCATCGGCACGGTCACGACGGCGCCCATCGCCTCCAGCTGAGGCTCCATGGCCGCCTCGGCGAGATCCCGCACGGGGGAGTTCGAGACACCCGCGGCGTCCAGCCGGGCCACGCATTCGGCGGTGGTGAGCCTCTTCGTCGCGGCGGACAGCAGGTCCACCAGCGCGTCGCGGTGCGCGTACCGGGCCTGGAGGGTCGCGAAACGCGGATCGGCGGCGTGCCGCGCGATGTCGAGCGCGGCGCACAGCCGCTGCCAGGCCCGCTCGTTCGAGGACGTGATGCACACCCACCCGTCGCGGGTCTGGAACGCCTGGTTGGGCAGGCCGAGGCCGTTCGCCGTGCCCATGGGGCGCGGCACGGTGCCGTTCAGCCAATGGTCGACGAAGAAGTAGTTGAGGGTGTTGACCTGCGCCTCCAGCATCGACGTCTCCACGTGCTGGCCCAGGCCGGAGCGTTCGCGCTCCCGCAGCGCCGCGAGGACGCCGATCGCCGCGAACATCCCGGCCATCAGGTCGCCGACCGGCGCGGGCGTGCGCACCGGCGGGCGCCCGGGCTCGCCCGTCATGCTGAGGAGCCCGCTGAGAGCCTGGATGGACAGGTCGTTCGCGGCCCGCCCGGCGAGCGGCCCGGTACTCCCGTAGCCGGAGATCGAGCAGTAGACCAGCGACGCGTTGGTGGCCGAGACCTGGGCGTATCCGAGCCCGAGGCGGTCCATCACCCCGGGCCGGAAGTTCTCGATCACCACGTCGGCCGTGTCGACCAGGCGTCGTGCGACGCGCAGGCCGCCGGGGGCCTTCAGGTCGACGGCGACGGACCGCTTCGTGTGGTTCATGGCGAGGAACGGCGGGCCCGGGCTCTCCGGGTCCGGCCGGGTCCCGTAGTCCCTCGCCTCATCGCCGCCGTCCGGTCGTTCGATCTTGATGACGTCGGCGCCGAGACCGGCGAGCACCTGCGAGGCGAAGGGACCGGAGAAGACGCGGGTGAAGTCCACGACCCGGGTTCGGAGCAGCGGCGCCTCGCGGTCAGGCATAGTGCGGCTTTCGCTTCTCGAAGAAGGCCCTGGCCGCCTCCTGGGAGTGCGGATGGTCGGCGAGGCCACCGGTCAGCGTCTGCTCGTAGCGGTAGCCCTCCTCGACGTTGAGCGAGCCCAGCTCGATGTGGTTGAGCCCGCGTTTCAGCGTGGGCAGCGCGGCGGGGGACTTCTCGGCCAGGACGTTCGCGAGCCGGCTCACCTCCCCGGGCAGTTCGGTCGCGCTCACGATCCGGCAGGCGCCGCCGACCCGATACAGCTCCGCGGCGGTGAGGGGCTCCCCGGTGTAGGCAAGGTAACGCACGAGCTGCTCGGGAACGAGGCGGGCGAGGTGGCGGGCACCGCCGAGCACGCCGACATCGATCTCCGGGAGCCGGAACGTCGCGCCCTCGGCGGCGATCACCAGGTCGACCGAGCCGAGCAGCCCGACGCCCGCGCCGACCGCGGCCGCCTGCACACCGGCGACGACCGGGACGCGGCATCGGTAGATGGCCGCGAAGGCCTCGCGCACCAGCCGCGAATGGCGCTCGTGCCAGCCCGGATCGTCGGTGTGCCGCAGCGAGAAGAAGTTGATGTCGGTCCCGCCGCAGAAGGCACGCGTTCCGGTCGAGGTCAGGGTGGCCGCACGCACGTCCACGTCGTCCGTGATGCGGGTGAAGGCCGAGATCAGCTCCTGGTAGGTGTCGTCGTCGAGCGCGTTGACCGGAGGCCGGTCGATGACGACGGAGGCGATGTGGTCCTTGACCGAGTAGTGCAGGGTCACCGTTCTCGTTTCTCCTTCAGAGCCGGGTGTCAATGACGAGCACACCGCGTCCAGCGATCTTGCGGTCGGCCAGGGCCTGGTAGGCGACCGTGACCTCCTCGAGCGTGAACCGGTCGGTGACGATGGCCGACAGGTCGATACGGGCGCCGGCGGCCAGCCGGATGACCGCCGGCATGGCGGCGCCGGGACTCGCGCCGTAGGAGCCGGAGACGCGCAGCTTGCGGCGGACCAGCCGGCCCATGTCGAAGCTCGCCGGGGTGCCGGGGCGTGCCAGCCCCACCACGACGGCGTGACCGCCGTCTCCGCAGACGTCGACCGCCGTCCGCAGGGTGCCGGGATCGCCGATGGCCTCGAAACAGACGTCGACTCCACGGCCGTCCGTCGCCTCGCGCACCGCCGCGACGGCGTCGCCGCGAGCCGCGTTCACCGTACGGGTCGCGCCGAGCGCGGCGGCGGCCGTGAGCTTGTGCTCCTCGATGTCGATCGCGATCACGTCCGCGGCGCCCGCCGCCCGCGCCAGCGCGATGAGGCTGGATCCCACCCCGCCCGCGCCGATCACCGCGACCGAGTCGCCGAGACCGACCTCGGCGACATCGTGCACCGCGCCGTAGGCGGTGAAGACGCTGCAGCCGAGGACGGCCGCCGCGACGAGGTCGATGTCGTCCGGGACCGTGAACAGGTCGTTCGCGGGGACGACGCAGTACTCCGCCAGACCGCCCATCGAGTACATCCAGATCGGGTCGCCCGAGTGGGTCCGGTGCCGGCTGGTGCCGTCGAAGAGGACTCCGCGCCGGCGGTTCTTGACGAGGAACTCCAGGCAGAGCTCCGGCCTGCCGCGGGCGCACTGCTCGCAGGCGCCACAGGGGAGGATGAAGCTCGCGACGACCCGGTCGCCCTTCCGTACGTTGGTGACGCCCGTTCCCGTCTCGGACACGACGCCGGAGACCTCGTGACCGAGGACGCACGGGCGCGGGAAGGCGGTCGCGCCGGTCAGCACATGCAGGTCACTGTGGCAGACACCGCAGGCGGCGACCCGCAGCAGCACCTCGCCGGCACTCGGAACCGGAACCGCGATGTCCTCGATCGCCGCGTCGATTCCGGTGTCCGTGCACACCGCCGCTTTCATGAGGCCTCCAGCCAGTTCTAAATATCGAACTCGGTTCACATTGGCGCGGAGGCTCATGCTGGCATACGTCCGGATGATGTGTCTATGGGCCGTACTTCTGCTTGTCGTGGCCTTGTCAGCGGATTTGGCGACCCGTACCATGCCGGGGCAAAACTCGGTTCATCATCTTGAACCATCCTGGAGGGTGTGTTGCGGCACCCACCCGCCCCCGGAGAAGGCGGCCGTTCTCTCCACACGATCCTCGACAGCAGGGGTCTTTCATGACACTCGCGAACACGCTGGACGCGGCACAGCTCACACGATTCCGGCGGAGGGTCACCGCCCTGTCATCGTGCGGCATGTTCCTCGACGGGTTCGACCTGACCGTGATCGCGGTCGCGCTGCCCGTCCTGAAGAAACAGTGGGACATCCCCTCGACGACGCTCGGCCTGGTCAGCGCGTCGGCCCTCATCGGCATGCTCCTCGGCGCCCTGGTGTTCGGGCGGCTGACCGACCGGCTCGGCCGCAAGACCGTCTACACCCTCGACCTCATCGCGTTCGTCGTGTTCGCGCTGCTGACCGCCGTCGCACAGAACCTCTGGCAGCTCATCCTCTTCCGGCTCCTGCTCGGCATCGCGATCGGCGCCGACTATCCGATCTCCTCGTCGCTGACGGCCGAGTTCGCCGCCACCCGCTCACGCGGCCGGCACATCGCGCTGATGTCGATGGCGTACGGTGCGGGAGCCGTCGTCGCGTACCTGATGGGCATCGCGTTCGCGGGCACCGGTTCGAGCTCCTGGCGGTGGATGCTGCTCGTCGGGGCCGGACTCGCGGTCGTGGTGACCATCGCCCGCAAGACGATCCCGGAGTCCCCGCGCTGGCTGAGCTCTCAGGGGCGCGGAGACGAGGCCGCCGCGATCGTCCGTGACCTGGTCGGCGACGCATCGGACACCGGCCAGGCCGAGTCGCCGAGGCTGGAGGCCCACCGTTTCGGCGAGCTGTTCTCGAAGCGGTTCCTGCGCTTCACCATCTTCGTCTGCGTCTTCTACTTCTGCTTCGCCGTCGCCTTCTACGGGGTCCAGCTCTACACGCCGACCATCGTCGGCGAGCTCACCGGCAGTTCCACCCGGCTCGCGGCGGTCGGCTCCGCGATGGTCTCCTTCGTCGGAATTCTCGGCATGCTCGTCGGGTCGGTGCTGGTCGAGGTGTGGGGCCGGCGTCCCGGCGTGATCCTCGGCATGTGCGGACAGGGCGCCCTGCTCGCCCTGCTCGCCATCCTGTCCCACGCCCCCTTCGCCGGCATCGTGATCATGTTCGCCGCGGGACTGTTCTTCGCCAACATCGGCCCGGGCATCATGATCCTGCTGTACCCGAGCGAGCTGTTCCCGACGGCGCTGCGCGGCAGTGCCGTGGGCCTCAGCGTCGGCGCGAGCCGGATCGGCGCGATCCTCGGCGTGTTCGTCTTCCCCGACCTGGTCGATGCCTGGGGCCTCCACCACGCGCTGTGGCTGTTCGCCGGTACGGCGCTGCTGGGCGCGCTCGTCTGCGTGGTCCTCGCCCCCGAGACGCGGGGCAGGGTCCTGGAGGACATCGCCGAGGACGCCGGCACCGCGCCCGCGACCCACGCCCCGGCCGCTCCGGCCTCCGGTCCCTGATCCCCGGCGAGCGCTCCCGCCGGGGGTGTAATTCCGGACCGCCGGGGCAAGGCCCCGATCATGGCCGATGTCGACGCGGTGGTGGTCGGGGCCGGGCCGAACGGGCTGACCGCGGCGGTGACGCTCGCCCGCGCCGGGCTGGCCGTCCACGTCTATGAGGCGGAGCCGACCGCGGGCGGTGGTGCGCGGACGGCGGAGCTGACGCTGCCGGGCTTCCGGCACGACGTGTGCTCGGCGGTGCATCCCCTCGGCGCCGGCTCTCCGGCACTTCGCGCGCTGCCGCTCGAA
>NZ_JBHLZP010000223.1:0-12825 GCF_042429965.1 Actinoallomurus acaciae | reverse complement strand
TGGTCCGGCTCCTGCAAGGTCACCAGTGCCAGAGCCCGGGGGCCGGCCCGCCGAAGCCGAGCCTCCAGACGGCGAAGCGACTCCGCCGTCTCGTCTCCCGCCCAGCCGCGGTGAGCGGCGGGGAGCCGCGAGCGTTCATCCTCCCCGGCGGACGGCGCGACGCCGTCGCGGCTCAGGTCGCCGGGACGAGGCGGCAGGGGCCCGGCGGCGAAGGGCTCGGCCTCCCGCGCCAGGGGCGCCGGCCGTGTGACAGCGGCGTCGGTGGCCGGGCGGCCGACGACGAAGGTGCGCGACGCGCCGGACAGGCGCCGCGCACCGTCCTCCGCCCGGAGGGTGGCTCCCGGCGCGAAGATCCGCCAGGTGCCGTCCGGGTGCAGGTACCCGGCTCCGGTGCCCGCACGGTCGGTGAACCACACCCAGGTGTCCGGGGGCAGGCTCTCCGGCAGCCGTCGCGTCACCTCGACGTCGCGACCGGGCTCCTCCGCGAGGTACGCGCGGACGGCGTCGGCGCGTTCTCCTGCCCGCTCGACGTGGGCGAAGAACCGCACGGCGGCGGGCAGACCGGTCCGCATGACGTCGACGGCCGTCACTCCGTGCGCGGGCGCACGGTGGGTGAGCCAGGAGAGAGGGGCGAACTCCGACAGCGCGCCGACATGCCGCCAGCCGTCCTGGGCCAGGCCGCGTTCGCCGACCCGGTGGTCGCCGGACGCGTTCCGGTACAGGTGCGGGTCCGCGGGAGGCGGATCGTCCGTCCGGGTCGATCCGTGCTCCTCGTCCCGGTCCCGCGGCGGTTCGGAGTCGGCGCCGGATCGCAATGGGCGCAGCAGCAGGGGGAGCTGATCCTCGGGCTCGGCGATCACGAACCTCGGCCGCCCGCCGGCCTCCCGCCGTACGTCCTCGGCCGGCAGGACCCGGATCTCCGCCCCGGGAACGTACGTGCGATAACGCCCATCGGCGAGCACGACCGCCGCTCCCGCGGCGGCGTCGCCGTCGAACATGACCCACGTGCCGGCCGGCGGACGGTCCGGCAGTTCGTCGCTCGTCTCGATGAGGCGGTCGGATGACAGCCTGAGGGCCTGATGGACGCGCTGGGACAGGCTCACGTCGCGGTCGGCCGTCAGGAACTCCGTCGCGGCGGTCCAGTCGGTGCCGACGATGTCCTCCACCGTGGCGCCCTCGTCCGGAGCGCCGTGGGTGATCCAGAAGACCGGCGCGTACTCCGCCAGCGGCCTGGCCGGCCCGATGCCGCGGCTCTCCTCGTGGCGACGGTGGAGGACCGTACGCCCGTCGGCGTTCACCGACAGGTACGCGTCGGTGAGCGCGAGCCCCTGGGGCACGTCCGGCAGGTCCGTCCGGCGGACGCGTGCCGCCTGGAGGAGCCGTCCGAGCGAGGTCAGGTCGTCGAGCCGGAGGCCGATCCGCCGCACGGCTCCCGGCGACAGACGCCCGGGCGCGTCCGGCCGGGCGGCCCTCCGCAGGCGGTCCAGGATCCTGCGCGCCTGCTCCACTCGCTCCGTGGCGTCCGGAGTCTCGCGGACCTCTTCCAGGCGATCCGCGAGCGCGGCGGCGTCCGTGTCCGACGCCTCGATCCGATCGCGGATCGCCCTTTCCTCCGCGCGGCGCCACTCCAGGTCGCTCCGCCAGAACTCGTACGCCTCGTACGCCTGCCGTACGCGCTGCGACAGGCCCGCGTGCACCGTGTCCAGCCGTGCCCGGCGAGCCGCGATCTCCTCCGCGACGGCCTGCTCGAAGGTCTGCCGGCCTGCCATCGCGTTCCGGTACAGCCGGCCGAGTCCGGCGTCGTCGAGTGCGAAGGTGATGACGTCGGCGCGGTGCCGGTCCGGCAGCAGCCCGTGCCGGTGGGCGAGGTCCGCCGTGAAGGGCTGTTCGGCGCGTCCGTCGAAGATGTGGAGGTGACCGGTCGCGTCGACCCGGGTGCGGGCCGGGTCGAACGTGTGCACGCCGCCGTCGGGGTCGAGCCAGGTCTGCCGTGTCGAGCCGTCGGGTCGGCGGACGTCGATGCGCACGTGGGCGTTCAGGTCGTGCGCCACGTCACGGGCGAGGTGCACCGGATGCTGCCCCAGCATCGAGATCTCGGCCGGGAGCGCGGGGAGGACCCCGAGGGAGGCGCCCGGTACGGGGGCGCCCGCGATCGCGGTGTTCATGTCGTCGCGCGCCGTCTGGACGGCGCGGATCATCACGTCGACGTCCTGGTCGATCGCGGTCGCCAGGTCGGGTGCCACGGCCGGCTGCCCGTTCGGGCCGATGCGGAGCGCCGGGTGCCGGCCCGTGTGCCCCTGTTCCCAGAGCCGGAGGTGATGGAGCCGCGCCTCGAACGCTCGCAGGTTCGCCGGCTCGGCCGTGTCCGCCGCGGTCCTCCGGGCCGCGACGAGGTCGGCCCGCATGGTCTCCACGGCCCAGGACAGTGTCGCGCGGTACCGCTGGATGGCCAGGTTGCGGTCGTCGGCGGTCAGGACGACCGGCCGGTCGCCGCCGATCCGGGTGCGAATGTGCCGGGCCACGTGCTGGTAGGCACGGGACGCCTCCAGGCGGTTCTCGAGGGCTCCCAGCAACAGTGGGGCGAGGTCGAAACCGGGGGCCCGGCGCATGTCCGGCCAGGCCTCCGCGTCCGGCCGGGCCGCGGCCCGCTCCCGCTCCAGTTGGACGCGCAGTTCGTCGACCTCGGCCTCGAACAGCTCCGCGTAGACGTCGCCGGTGATCGGGTCGCTCCGGAAGCGTCCCTTGTAAGTCGGCCTGCGGAACAGGTGATGCTCGAACTTCTCCGCCTCGAGGCGGCCGCGGAAGCGAAGCCGGACCATGTGGACCGGCCCCTGTTCCTTGGCGTGCTGTTCCCTGCGGTAGTTCTCGGTGCCGGCGCTGTTCTGGTTCATCGAGGTCACACGGCTGCCGGAGTCCTGGAAGTCCCAGGTGTGCGGTGCCTGGTCGGCGTGGTGGTGGCTCATGTGGCCCGAGCCGTCGAGCTGGTAGTCGCCCTCCAGCCGTACCTGGTCGGTGCCGGCCGACGCCGTGGTGCCGCTCTGGTGTTTGTTGTAGCGGCCGGTGCCAGTCCCCTCCTTCATCGGGGCGATCACCTGAAGGTCGTACAACTCGCCCCTGAGGTACAGGTCCGCACGCACATCCGCGTCCCCGGGCATGATGAGGCCCTTGGCCACCTGGTAGGTGTCTCCTCCCGTCGCGTCCCGCAGGTGGTTGGTCAGGTGCAGCCGCGACAGGAGCACCGGCAGCGACCGGCTGGACTCCTTCTCCGGGTCTGCGGCCTTCGCCCCGAACATCCGCGCGACCGCGCCGGGTTCGAACACCTGCGCCAGCATCTTCTGGGCGATCGGCAGGGCGTCGTCGATCATGGTTCCGGCGACGAACGCGTTGCCCGGCAGCTTCGGCAGCGGGGCGAGGTCACGCCGGGTGGCCGGCCCGCGCGCCACGCCGCCTTCGGCGATCGCCCGCGGCACCTGGATCTCCAGCCGGCCGGGAACCGTCTCCTGCGCGGTCCGGCCGCGATGCGCGAGCTTGTCGAACGCCGTCATCAGCAGGTTGTTCAGCGGCCGGCCGGACATCGCGAGGCGCCGTACCCTGATCGTCATCTCCTCGTCGAAACCGGTCAGGTAGTGCCCGGACCAGTCGTAGACGGTCTGCTCGGTGACGCCCGTCTCGGCCCTCGTGGTTCCGCGGTGGTGTCCCTCGGAGGCCTTCGCGGCGACGGCGTCGGAGGCGGTGGTGTCCGGCCGCCCGCCGGTGCCGAACTTGGCGAACGTCAGGGCTTGGGAACCGTCCTTGGACTTGGCGACGGATGAGCTTCGGTAGCCGTGTCCGTAGACCTCGATGCCGGTGTTCGGCACGAACTCACCGATCTTCGGAGCCGACGTCAGAACGCTGGAGAGGTTGACCTCCACCACGTCGGCGAGCAGCCAGCCGACCGGGTCGACCACGTAGAAGGAGTAGCCGTTCGTGGACAGGAACTCCTCGAACAGGCCCACGTCCCGGCCCTCGGCGTACATCGACTGGAGCGCGTCGACGCCGCCCTGCATGCGGCCGACGACCCGGCCGTTCCGGTCCCAGATGTCGGCTCCGGCGGCCAGCATGCCGGGCGCCACCGCCTCGATCTGCCGACGGACCAGCTGGTAGGTGGTCTGGCCGTTGTCGTGCCGGTAGGTCTGGATACCGCTGTGGCCGAGGAGGCGGCCGCCCGGGTCCTCACGCCTGAGGTACTCCGGCAGCTCCAGGTGTTCGAGCGGGGTCTTCGGGGTCGGCAGCGGCCGCGCCCCGGGGAGTCTCTCGAAGCGCTCCCGCGTCTTCGCCTGCCAGATCGGCAGGGCGCCCCTGGCGTGCAGGTCGTACAGGAGTGTGACGAGGTCAAGCCGATGGTCGGTGCCCTGAGGCGGGCCGGGCAGCTCGGTCATCCAGCGCGCCAGGATCCGGGCCACCACGTCGCCGCCGAGGGTGAGGTCGCCGTTCCGCCAGGCGTTCATGGCGTCGGTCAGCCGCTGGTCCGGCAGGTCCGCGGCGCCGTTCGCGTAGTCCAGCAGATCCCGGCTCCCGGACATGTCAACGGGGCCGAACGGATCGCGCGGAGCCTCCAGCGGCGCGGGCCGCTCGAAGGCGGCGTCGAAGTCCTGCCGGACCTGGGCGTCCCGTACCGGCTCCTGCCCCGTGCGGTGCATCCGGACGAGCGCGTCCGCGAAGCCGGCGACCTGCCGGAGCCGGTCTGGATACTCGCTCTCCCAGACGGCCACGCCCTCCAGCCGGTCCCACTGGTCGACCAGGTCGGCTCGCCAGCGCGTCAGGACCCTGCCGGCGGTGTCACCGCTGAGCGTGAGATCCCCGTTCTGCCATCGCGTCAGGGCGTCGGTGAGCTGCGCGTCGGAGATCGGCACACTGCGCTCCGCGTAGCGCTTCAGCGCCTCGGGCTCCGACAGCAGGAACATCATCGTGCGCGGGCCGAGCCGCTCTCCGGTCAGGTGCCGGGGCGTGCCGCCGGGCATGAGCTTGGAGTGTTTCTCCTGCCGGGCCGAGAGAGCGAGGTGCACCTTGCCGGCGAAGGCGTACGCGTGGTTGAAGTCGAGCTGGATCAGCTCCTTGCCGCCGGTCCGCCCGGCGGCGGTCGCGGTGTTCCACTGCGAGTGCCGGTTGGCGTCGGCCTCGCCGGTCAGCACGGCGTGGCCGGCGTCGCCGCCGCCGGCCACGTCCAGCTGATCCCAGGTGATGCCGAGGGAGCTGTTGTCGGTGAGCCGGTTCTCCAGCAGGGTGAGCTTGATGTCACCCTTGACGAACTTCTCCCCGGTGGAGCCGCTGAACTCCACGTCGTGCAGCTCACCGGAGATGTCCAACGCTCCGAAGGTGTCGCGGAACAGGCCCGTGTCGAACAGCCGGTCGGTGGTGTACTCACTCTTGAGGATCTCCCGCAGGTGGGCCCGTACGCTGATGGTGCCGGCGAAGGTGTCGATGTCGGCGTCGGCGGCGCGGTCCACTCTGCGCAGGTCGGTGAGCGCCCGGCCGGCCAGCTCCCGCAGTCCGGTGGTGTCGACGAAGTAGACGAGCCCCTGGTCGAGAAGGTCGGCGGGCGCGGTCGCCTCCTGCACCGGTCCGCGCTGGTCGGCGGTGCCCAGCGGCAGCAGGTGCACCACCGCCGTCTGGTTCGGCAGACGGGGCGGCCCGGGCCGCCGGGGGAGATCAGGGGGCGGGGGCTTGCGCAACCTCTTGCCCGCGGAGTGCGCGTACTCGAAACCGAGCTCGTAGTCGCTGGTCAGCACGAACTCATCGACCTCGCCCGGGAACTCCAACAGCTCGGGCCGGTTGTTGAGGAAGCCGACGCTGTCGGCGGCCCCTACGGTCCGCTGGAACTCCACACCCATCGCGGCGGCCTTGAGGTACTTGTACAACCCCCTGAGCGAGACACCGACCGCCAGCTTGCGGGCCTGGCTGACGCCCTGCCCCATGGTGTCCATGCCCATCGCCAGGTTCACCGTGTGGTACTCGTTCGTGCTCTGGACGTACCGGGGAGGCGTCGCGCCCTTCCTGGCCTTCACGGTCACCTTGACCGAGTCGAAGTCCAGGTCCAGGCCGGCGCCACCGCCGCTGAGCCGCAGCGTGAAGCTCATCCCGTCCTGATGGATCTGGTCGTAGTGGGAGTCCAGGCCCTGCGTGGAGATCATCTTCTTCAGCAGGTCCTGGTTGTCCAGCCGCCGCCGAAGCCGGCTGCCGTTGCTGTACCAGTGATGCCCGGCGAACGGATCGTCTCGGTCCCGTGGGAGGAAGCCGTACCGGCGCACCTCCTCCTCGACCATCGTCCGGAGAGCGTCGACGGTGTCGTCCGACACCCGGACGAGACCCATGCCGACGCCCTTGCCCTCCTGAACGTGCAACGGCACGTCCTTGGCCGGCGGGTCGTCCGGGCGGCGCCCGGAGCCACGTACGGCGTCGGGTGCGTACGGCATCGTGTCGTCCTCGGCCGGCGGGTTCTTCAGCGTGTCCCGGTCCACCGCGAAGCCGTGCCCGAACGCCTCCTTCACCGGCATCCGCACCAGCGCGGCCCCCTCCACCGCGTCCGTCTCGCGCCGGCCCCGGCCGCCGAGGACGCTCACGGTGGCGCGGTGCCGGAACCGGACGCCGTAGGCGGCGGTGAGGCCGGTGTAGCGCGGCACCAGGACCCACAGGCCGGTGCGCCCCGCGGACAGCGTGTCGGTCCGGGTCTTGGTGTACGACCCCGAGGCACCGATGTTCAGGCCCAGATCCTTGATGCCCGTCGGGTTCGGCAGCAGGTCGAACTCCCCGCTCAGCGGGGTGATCGTGGTGGAGCCGGTCACCGTGTGGCTGCCGCTGCTGCCATCGATCGCGGTACGGACGTCCTCCAGGTGCACCTTGTCGCTCACCGCCCCGATCTGCGGCGCCGTCTCCGGGTGCAGCAGCTCACTGTGCACCCGCACGATCGCGATCTTCTTGCCCCGGGCGTCGTGCAGCGTGATCCGGTAGCCGTCCCGATCGTTGACCGCGCTGTCCAGGTGAGTGTTCAGGTTCGTGAGCTTCTGCAACAGCTCCTCACGGGTGACGTTCCCCGTCGGCAGCCGCAGGCCCTGCCCGCGCAGCATCCGCAGAACCTCGTCGAACAGCCGGGGAATGTTGGTGAGACCCGACGCGTGGTAGTTCCTCGGCAGCCGCCCGCGCCGCGCGTCGACCTCGGGGCCGGTCGCGGTGACCGTGCTCGCCGGCTGGTCCTCGGTGTACGGCCTGGCCACCCACAGCAGCAGCGCCTCCCCGCCCGACTCCGGGACGCGGAAGGGCGTCAGGTCCTGCCAGCGGCGCACATCCTCGCTCGCCCTCTGCTCGCGGATCTTGAAGGAGATGTTCACCTCCGGATACGAGATCAGCTCCGCCTCGATCCGGCTGTCCTCGACCTTCCCCCGCTCGGCGTCCTTGACGTTCGTCGTGCTCCGGTTGGACTGGTTGGCCACACCGGAGACCGACGCGCCGACCTTGACCACGTTCAGCACTCCCGGCGTCGCGCCGATGCCGAACGTCAGCCCGACCTTGCCCCGTGTCGCCCCGGTCTGCCCGCTGTGCGTGTCCGTGTGCGCGCCGGTGCCGTACGCGGCGTTGATGGTGTCGACGGCCACGAAGGAACCGTCCGGGGCGGCGTTCCTCGACGGCGTGGCGTACGAGCCGGCCGGATTGCGGACGACACGCTGCGGTCGCCGGGGGTCGAAGGTGATCAGAAGCTCGGTCGATCCGATCGGCACCACCAGCCCGCTCGTGTTGTTCTCGGCGCTGCTGCCCAGCAGGTACGGGTAGTTGGCGAGTAGTCGCTGCACCAGATCGGCCTTCTGTTTCTCGGTGAAGGTCCGTCCCCGGCGGCCCATCTCGAAGTCGATCCCGGCCAGCAGCGCGCGCATGTACGGCAGCCCGGCGCGTGGCACTCCGATGGAGCGGGCCATCTCGTCGAGGGGCTGGTCCTGTACGTCGGGTGTGTCGGCCGACGGCGCAGGAGACGGCGCGCGCTCGACGGGTTCGCCGTAGGGCCCGAAGATCGTCGACTCCGATGCCTCCGTATGCCGGGGTGAGATCGGCCGGGAGCGGGGCAGGGATGCCTCGTGCGCCGACGCCCCGTCGGTCGGAGACGGCACTGGCGTGGGCGGTACCACGTGCACCGCCGGGGGCGGGGGAACGGCGGACTCCGAGGAGTCGTGGTCCTGTTCAGGGCGCACGTTCAGCGAGGCCGCGATCGGCAGACCGGCGGGCAGGCCGGGCTCGTACAGCCGGAACGGTTCCGGCGCCGGCGGCCCGTCCTCGACCGGACGAAGGAACGTCAGGCCGGTGTCCGGGTCGAACCGCATCCCGTCCGGGGCCGCCAGCACCGGACCCTCGAACCGCCGGGCCAGCGGCTCGGCCATCTCCGCCGCCCCGGGGATCAGCAGGAACGGCTGCATGCCGGGTGCCTTCGCGGCGATCGTCGCGTACAGCGTCTCCACCGACACCGGCCGACCGTCGACCACCACCCGACCGTCGTGCTCCGCGCCGACCACGAACACCGTCTGGGGCGGCACCAGCTCGCCCAGCGCCCCGATCGTCGCCTCGTCGAAACCCAGCCCGTGCTCGGGCGCACCCGGCAGCCACAATCCCACCGGGACACCGTCGGCCAGGCCCACACGCGTGTCGGCGAGCAGTTCCTCGAGCGGCACCGTGTGGTGCACGGGTCGTGGGCCCGGCGTCACCGGCTTCTCCGGGACCACCTCGGGTATCCGGCCCGGGGAGGTGGGCTCGGCCGTACGACCGTCGGACGGCGTTCGCGGGAGGCCACGGCCACCGGCACGCCGCGTGGGGCCGCTGGGGCGAACCGACCAGGGGAAGTCCCGCCGTTCCGTCTTACGGGGGAGGTCGAAGGCCGCGGCCTGCACGCAGAAGGACCGTCCGGCCGCCTCGCTCCGGCTCGAGGTGCGCCATACGGGTGCGGCCGGGTCCGCGCCGGTCACCCGTCGAACACGAGCTGTCCGCACAGATTCCACGGTTTCGCCTTTGTGACGGCTGGATTCACGCCCCGGGTCCGAATGTTTCAAACATGTATCACGGGCGTTCGGGCAACGGAAGAGAAAGCGTTTCCGGCATGCGCGATTCGTTATGGATAATTGAATATCCGTGCCGCAGTCGAGAACCGTGGCGCCATCCGTGAGGGGCGTCGGCTGATTGGGCGTTCAACGAATTGGCGTCGGCGTTCTAGCCGCGCGGGCCGGCCGGTGTGGATCCTTGTGTGTCGCCAGTGATTCATCAGGCTCGGGGAGCATCATGAGATATTCGGGGCGGTTCGCCCTCGTCGGCGCCGTCATCGCCGGTCTGTCCTTCGCCGCGACCGCGGCGAACGCGACCCCGGCCGGGCCGGGCGTCACCGGCACGATCATCGGCGATGAGACCGTGGGCGACAGGCACATCGTCGTACGTGAGATCACCCTGCCGCCGGGCCAGAGCACCGGCTGGCACTTCCACGACGGAAACCTGATCGGCTACGTCAAGCAGGGCACGCTCAGCCACTTCGACGCCACGTGCGAGTCCGACGGCGTCTACCGGACCGGCAGCCACATCGTCGAACCCGCCGGTTCGAACCACGTGCACATCGGCCGCAATCTCGGCACGGTGCCCGTGGTCCTCGACGTCGTCTACGTCCTTCCGGTCGGAAGCCCCCTGTCGGAGGACGCCCCGAACCCCGGGTGTGACTTCCAGTAGGCCACGACGACTTCTCGCCGCAGGTGGGCGTGTGGCCCGGCCGGGCGCGATCCGGCCGGGTCGCCGTGCATCGGGAGACTTGACGGAGGTGTGAGCGGTGGGTCATTCCCAGCCGAAGTACGGTCCGCCTTACCAGCCGCCGGCAGATGACGGCGACGGTCCGCCCGACCCGGACAAGGGACAGGACTTCTCCGGCGAGGTGCCGAACCTGGCGGTTCCCGCACCGTGGAGCAGCCCTGGTCCGCCCTCGTTCAATGAGGACCCGCCCGCGCCTCCGGCGGGGGCCGGCGACCCGCCCAAGGACATACCGGATGTCCCGGGGTTCACGGTCAACCTGGCCTCACTGCGCGGCGGCATGAACACCATGCTCGCCGACGCGCAGACCCTGGTGAGCGCCTACGAGGACCTGCGGCTCGGGGTTTTCGGCAGCAAGGACACCGTCTTCGGCCAGAACGCCACCGTCACCAACACCACGTCGAGCGCCGCGAGCGTGGTCAGCGGCGGCGGGGGCAACCCGACCGAGCATGTGGACCCGAGTCCGGCGGCGGCGAGCGCGGTGGAGTTCGCGGCCAGTATGAACCCCGCCCAGGAGAAGGTGCTCGAGTTCGCCGCCAACGCCATCGAACTGGTCGGTCAGTTCATCGCGGGAGTGGATCGTGCGGGCCAGACCTATGCCGCCACCGACCGTGCGGCGATGTTCCCGCCACCTCCCGAAAACCCGGTGGCCGCGCATATGGACAACTCGAGCCAGTCGTGATCGGCACCTTGAAAGTGAACCTGTCCGGTATCAGGCCTCAGTGGAGTGGGATGTCCTATGGCGAGTCCGACGACCTGGAGTGAGTTCAAGGTCGATCTGGGTCAACTGCACCATGCGATCGGCGTCGTCAAGCGTGAGCACGACCTGATCAGTGACCTGCTGACCCAGGTGTCCAGTGAGTTCGACAAGTGCCGGGACGACTGGAACACCCCGGCGGCCGTGACCTTCGACAACGTGAAGGTGTGGCTGACGACGGCCAGTGCGGATCTCAATGCGCTGCTCTTCGACATGGTGCGGCGAATGCAGACGGCATATGACAATTACCGGCACACCGAAGAGGTCAACGCCCTCAACCTCGAATCGGGCGGCAAGAAGTCCGGTTCCCACGACGGCGGCGACGACAAGCATGTCGAGAAGCTGTTGGCGAGGGTGGCCGCGCAACCCGGCGACGGACACGGCGAGAAGATGGGGAAGCTGCTGCTGAGAAGCGCCACGATTCCGCGCGGCGGAAACGGCGCGACCGAGGGGGCGTCATTGTCGCTCCGGTATCTTCCGGACGCAAGACTGTCGGATTAATTGTCCTTGTGTCCGTCGACTGAGAGGTCACGTATCGGTCATGGCAGAATCTCTCGCAGACTACGACAGTGTCCAGACCTTCATCGTCTCGCCGCGCGATATTCTCGTGCACGCCAGGAACATCGAGGCGTACAGTCAGTCCATCGCCGATTCTCTCGGCACCATTGTCGACACTCTTCAGGGCCTGAATCTGGGATGGGCCGGAAAGACGGCCGAGGAGGCCAATGACTTCGGCGACCGGTGGACGGCCGTCGCGAAGGAGCTTTTCGGCACCCACGACCATCCGGAGAAAGGTGCGCTGAACATCGTCCTGGACGGCGTGTACATCGTCGCTTCCCTGTTCGCCGGCGCGGAGCAGGGGCTCAAGGACTTCTTCACCAACATGACGACGGCCTTGGCGGATACCAGTGGCGGCGGCGACTCCGGTCACCCGGACAGCATCACGGATCCCACCGTGACGGCCGTGACCGAGACCTGGTAGCGGCCTGACGGCGGAACACGGCGGAACCATCCTCATCCGGGGTGGAGAGGATTCATGGCTAGCAGCGGCGACGTCAAGGTATGGCTCGGTATCGACATCGACGCGATCTACTCGTTGGGCGACAAGTGGATCGCGTTCGGCGACCTGCTCGCCGAACGTGCCGACTCGATGACCGGCGGGGTCGCGAGCATGTCGTGGTCAGGCCAGGCGGCCTCGGCGATGCAGATCCTGTGGGGGACCGGAGACTCGGCGGGCGCGAGCAGCCCGGCCGACTACGGCGGCCCCATCCTGGGCAACCTGCTGAAGGCCAGAGATGCCGCGTACGCGATCGGCGGCGCCATCGACTACTACGGCGACCAGCTCTCCGAGGCCGTGGACAAGATGAAGAAGCAGGCCATTCTCGACATCATCCTCCAGGTCGTCGGCCTCGCCACGATGATCATCCCGTTCACCCGGTTCGGCGCCGCGATCTTCAGTGCCGCCGACAGGATCCTCTCGAGCGTCATCTCCGATCTGGTCGGAGTCATCGCGAAGACGGCCGGAATCGGCGCGTCGTCCGCCGCGAAAGTCGGCGGCTTCGTCGGCGGGGCCATCAGCGGTGCCGCGATCAACACCGGGCTGGACCTCATCCCGCAGGCCATCGGCCACGCGATCATCGGGGACCACGATTGGAAACCCGAGGCGTGGGGTGTGGCCGTCACGGCGGGGCTCGGCGGCGGTGCGGGAGGCGCTTTCGGCGCCCACGGCGCCGGACGCACGGGCGGAGACTTCGATGGGGTGAAGACGGGCGGAGACGGACCTCCGGTGGCGAAACCGCCGAACGTCGGCGGGACCGGCCAGGTGCCGCGCCCCGGCTCGGTCACGGCACCGGGCGGCGGCCGGATCAACGGTCGCGTGCCCGGCCCCGTCAACGCGGAGATCGGCTTCCACGAGGTGGGCGGGCCGGGAACCGTCGCAGCCGAGTTCCGGCCGGAGGGGCCGCCGGTGATCGGACATGACACCCCGTCCGCCGTTCCAGGGGGGAGCCATGGCCCTGGTGTGGAAGCGGCCGGCCGCCCGGGCCCTGGCGATTCCGCCCCGCCGCCCCGGCCTGCGGGTGACGAGCCCGGCACCACGGCCCGGACGGGCGCTCCGTGGCCGGGCGCCGCGCAGCTCAACGCAGGCCGGACCGCCACCCCTCCACCGGGCGAGGGCGGACCGTCCGTAGGCCGGGTGGCACTTGGCGGGCCGGAGGGTGGTGTTGTGGTTCCTCCGCCGGGTGGGCGTGTGCCGTCGGTTGGTCGGG
>NZ_JBHLZP010000222.1:0-12829 GCF_042429965.1 Actinoallomurus acaciae | reverse complement strand
CGTCCGCGATGAGGCGTTCGACGTGATCATCGCCAACCCGCCGTACGTCTGCTCCACCGGCACCGCCCGGCCGCGCACGCGGTCGCCCACGAGGTGTTCGCCGTGGCCGCCGCGGAGGGCGTCACCCTGGAGCCGTTCGACGCGTTCGAGCCCTCGGCGTACGCCGACGGCGCCGACCCCGGCAAGTCCGCCTCCGCGACCGACCGCCTGGTCGCGTGGCTGCGGACCCAGACCAAGACCCGCAGCGGAATCTGGCGCGACATCGCGGTGCGCCGTCGCCCGACGGAGGTGCCGACGCAGTACGGGCCCGTGGTCGCCGCCGCCGAACGGCACGGCGTCGACGTGCCCGTCCTGCGCCTCCTGCTCGGCCAGCTCGCCGAGGTCCAGGCCGACGCGTCCTCGATGAGCGAGTCGCGCATCGACCTGCTGGACGCCGCCGCGGCGAAGGGAACGGTGCGATGAGCGACCTGCTGGAGTGGATGCGCGCCGGCGCCGGGGAGATGCTCGGCGACCTCGGCGAGTACGTCCGGCTGGAGACCCCCAGCGACGACCTGGACCGGCTCGCGGCCGGGCGTGACTGGGTCGTCGCGTGGCTCGGCCGCCGCCTGGGCGCGCCGGCGTCCGTGCGCACGCACCCGGGCGCGCCGCACGGCGACACGGTGGTGATCGACTACCCGGGGAGCGGCTCCGGCCCCGTGGTGATCCTGGCGCACTACGACACCGTGTGGCCGGTGGGCACGCTCGCCGAGCTGCCGTTCTCCGTCGACGGCGACGTGATCCGCGGGCCGGGCGTGTTCGACATGAAGGCCGGTCTCGTGCAGGCGGTCTGGGCCCTGCGGGGCCTCCGCGCGGCCGGCCGGACCTGCCCGCAGGTACGCCTCGTGCTGAACGGCGACGAGGAGATCGGCAGCCCGTCGTCCCGCCCGGTCATCGAGAACGCCTGCCGCGACGCCTCCGCCGTGCTGGTCTTCGAGGCCAGTGCCGACGGCGCGGTGAAGACCGCACGCAAGGGCGTCGGCCTGTTCGACGTGACGCTGACCGGCGTCGAGGCGCACGCGGGTCTCGACCCCACCGCGGGCGCCAGCGCGATCATCGCGCTCGCGGAGTTCGTCCTCGCGGCGACCGCCCTGACCGACCTGGCGGCGGGCACGACGGTGAACGTCGGGGTGGCCGGCGGCGGCACCCGCCGCAACGTGACCGCCGGATCGGCCCACGCCGGCATCGACGTACGCGTCGCCGACGAGGCGGAGACACGGCGGGTGGAACGGGCGCTCACGGAATGGCGGCCGGCGGATCCGCGGGTGGGCGTGCGGCTCGACGGAGGCTGGAACCGCCCGGTCATGGCCCGCACCCCGGCGGTGGCGGACCTGTACGAGCGGGCCCGCGCCCTCGCGAAGGACATCGGGCTCGACCTGCGGGAGACGGCGGTCGGCGGTGCCAGCGACGGCAACTTCGCGGCCGCCCTCGGCGTCCCGGTCCTGGACGGCTTCGGAGCGGTGGGCGCCGGCGCCCACGCCCGCACCGAGCACGCCACGGTGTCGGGGATGATCGAGCGCGCCGCCCTGGCGGCCACCGTCATCGGCTCGTTCGCCTGACGCCCGACGCCTGCGTCCATCCGGTTTGGGCGGACGCAGGCGAGGACGAAGGCGGTAGCCTCCGGTAGGGATCCACCCTTAGCCGATCTGCAATATCCGGGTATTCCAGGAGGCATCCTTGCCCCGATCTTCGCTGCCGTGGGCCGTCGCGGGCCTCACCGCGCTGACCGTCGTCACGGCCTGCGCCCCGGCGGACAGCACCGGCGACGGCAAGGCGAGCACCTCGGCGACGAGCGCCGCGGCCTGCACCAAGGACAAGCTCAAGCTGACCAGACCCGGCACGCTGACGATCGCCACCGACAAGCCGGCGTTCGAGCCGTGGTTCAAGAACGACGATCCGGCCGGCGGACAGGGCTTCGAGAGCGCGGTCGCCTACGCCGTGGCGAACAGGCTGGGCTTCGCCAAGAACGAGGTGAAGTGGACGACCGAGTCGTTCGACTCCTCCTATGCGCCGGGCCCGAAGAAGTTCGACTTCGACATCAACCAGATCTCGATCACCCCCGAGCGCCAGAAGGCGGTCACCTTCAGCGACGGCTACTACGACGTCGCGCAGGCCGTGGTCACCGCCGACGGCAGCAGGTACGCGGGCGCCACCAGCGTCGGCGAGCTCAAGAGCGCCCGCATCGCGGTCCAGGTCGGCACGACCGCGTTGCAGGCGGTCCGGCGGCAGATTCAGCCCACCACCCAGCCGCGGGTCTTCAACAACCAGATCGACGCCATCAACGCCCTGAAGAACAAGCAGGTCGACGCTCTCGTACTGGACCTGCCGACCGCCTTCTACGTCACCGCCGCCCAGGTGAAGAAATCCAAGATCGTCGGTCAGCTCCCGCGGAGCGCCGACGGCACGGAGCAGTTCGGCCTGCTGCTGCAACGGGGCAACCCGCTGGTCGGCTGTCTCAACGTCGCCCTCGGGCAGCTGAAGTCCTCCGGCGAGCTCGCCCGGATCCAGAACCAGTGGCTGACCGCGTCCGCGGGCGCCGCGATTCTCAAGTGACGTCGCCGAGATGGCGATCCTGACATGACCGCGTCCGGTGCGAACCCGCCTGCCTGGGTGAAGAGCGCGCGCCAGCGCGAACGCGAGCGGCAGCGGAGACGGATCGGCCGCCGGTCCGCGTCCGTGGCGACCGTCTCGACGATCCTCTTCCTGGCCCTCGTGATCGGGGGGATCGTCTCCTCGCCGGGCTGGCCCCGGGTCCGGCAGACCTTCTTCTCCGTCGGCGAGATCCGTGACGCGTTCCCCGACGTGCTCCGCGGATTCTGGCTCAACGTCGAGATCTTCCTGGTCGCCGAGCCGCTCATCCTCGGCCTCGGCCTGCTGGTCGCGCTCGCCCGTGGCCTGACCCGCCCGGTCTTCTTCCCGCTGCGGGCCCTCGCCGTCGGCTACACCGACGTCTTCCGCGGCATCCCGACGATCCTGCTCGTCTACCTCGTCGGCTTCGGCGTGCCCGCGCTCAACCTGCGGGGCGCTCCCAGCGATCCGGCCGTGCTGGGCGGTGCGGCGCTCGTCCTGTCCTACGGCGCGTACGTGGCGGAGGTGTTCCGGGCCGGCATCGACTCGGTCCATCCCAGCCAGCGGGCGGCGGCGCGCTCACTCGGGCTGAGCCACGCGCAGAGCCTGCGCTTCGTGGTCCTTCCCCAGGCGGTACGGCGGGTCGTGCCGCCGCTCCTCAACGACTTCGCCTCGTTGCAGAAGGACACCGCCCTGGTGGCCGTGCTGGGCCCGCTCGAGGCGCTCCGGCAGGCCGAGATCCACTCCGCCGACACGTTCAACTACACGCCCTATCTGGCCGCGGCGGTGCTGTTCGTCGCGTTGACCGTGCCGCTCGCCCGCTTCACCGACCACCTCGCCGCCCGAGCCGAGCGGCGACGCGCACCGGGAGGCGGCACATGACCGAGCGCGGCGAGGGCGCACCTCCTGCGGTCACTCCCGCCGACGAAGGACTCATGACTCCGGACCCGGCCTTGCTCCGCGTGGAGAACGTCTGGAAGACCTACCGCTCTCAGCCCGTGCTGCGCGGCATCGACCTGGACGTCGCGCCCCATGAGGTGGTCTGCCTCATCGGCGCCTCCGGATCGGGCAAGTCGACCCTGCTGCGCTGCGTCAACCTGCTCGAGACCGTCGACGACGGCAGCATCTACCTGGACGGCGCCGAGATCACCGATGTGCGCGCGGACGCGGACCGGGTACGGAAACGCATCGGCATGGTCTTTCAGTCCTACAACCTGTTCCCGCACATGTCGGTGCTGGACAACGTCACTCTGGCGCCCATCCGCGTGCACAAGACGCCACGGGCCGCCGCGGTCGACCAGGTACGGGAACTGCTGGAGCGGTTCGACCTGGCCGACAAGGCCCAGGAGTATCCGGACCGGCTCTCCGGTGGCCAGCAGCAGCGCGTCGCCATCGTCCGTGCCCTGGCCACCCGGCCGAGCCTGATGTTGCTGGACGAGGTCACCTCCGCACTCGACCCCGAGCTGGTGACCGAGGTGCTGGGCATCATCCGCGAACTCAAGGAGTCCGGCATGACGATGGTGCTGGCCACCCACGAGATGGGCTTCGCCCGCGACATCGCCGACACCGTCTGCTTCCTCGACGACGGAGTGCTGCTCGAGACGGGCACGGCCGAACAGATCTTCACCGAGCCGCAGGAGCCGCGGACCCGAGAGTTCCTCCAGCGCGTGCTGGAGTCCGGCCGAATCTGAGCCGCGGGAGTCCCCGGATCGGCTCGCCGGACGCCGTCGAGGCCCTGGTACGGAGGCGACCGGGGGAGTGATGCCGCTCGCCGAGCACGAGGACAAGGCGAACGGCGTGTGGGCGCGTGCCGTGCCCGGGGCCGCGTCCGTCGGGCCGGCGGTGATCAGCGTCGCGGGCGATCGGACGGTCCGCCTGACCGATCGGAGCGACGGCACGCCTGGGACGCCTCCGAGGCCGTCCGTTGGGGCATGTCCGGCGGGCCGGAACGTCTGCTGATCGGCCTCGGGCCGGCCGAGATGTTCGGCTGCGCCGTGGACGGGACGCGTCGGCGGAGCCGACGTGGGCACCGGGGCTCTCGTGGCGGTCTGTGGTGCGGGACCGAGGCGTTCGCCGTGAGGGAGGGCATTACCGGGTTCGTCGCATATCGGGCCGCCGACGGCGAGCCGCGCGGCCTCGGCCGTGCTAACCGGGCTCGACGGCAGGCTGCTCGCCCTGGCGCGCGAGGACGCCGAAGCCCGGTTCGGCGACCTGATGACGGGGACGAGCTCCCGTGGCGCGAGAGTCCCCCTGCTGGCGTCGGCCGGACCGGATGACCGGTGGCTCCTGTTCCGTACGCCGACCACCGGCGAACGTCACGGCTGGACCCCGGGCGGGAGCCGACGGCAGGATCTGGGGCCGTCAGACCATGCGATGGACGTCGGCCGACGAGCGGTTCGGCGCGGCCTCCGCCGTCTTCGCCGGAGTGGTACACGGTGACCGGTACCGGCGGCGAGAAGCACCCGTCGTGGCTGTGGCGGTGGCCCGAGGTCGAACGCGTCGCCGACTCGGCCGCACCGACCTCGGCGGCGACAGCCTGTGGAACGGAGCACCCTGCGCGACCGCCCGGGCCGACGGCAGGGACGTCCTGGTGACCGGCGTCGTACGTGCCGCGCCCGCGCAGCGTGCCGTACGTCAGCTCGGTCGCGAGCGCGGCGTCGCGCCCGGTCAGGCCGCGTTCGCGCAGCAGGGAGGGCAGGAGGAGGTTGGCGTAGGCGTCGCGTTCGTCGACGGCCCGCAGGACGTCGAACGCGGTGCGGCGGACCTGGTCGCGCGGGCGCCGGGGGGCCGGCCGGCCCTGCCCCTTGCCTCGCCGGGGGCCGGTGGATCGCTGTGGCATCAGATCAGGACGTCGCCACCGCCGGGGCGGTCGGCGTGATTCCGAGCGCTCCGCCGGTGATGACGCAGCAGATCGAGTGGTGGGACTCGGAACAGATCTGGCGCCGCCACCTCGGCCACGGAGCGCGCTCGATCTTCGAGGCGACCGACAACCGTCGCGGGCTCGAACACCAGACCGGGACCCTGGACGACGGCGCACCGGTGATCGTGGTCAACGGCGGGCACGGGTCCTTGCGCCGGTCGCCGGTCTCGGGACACCGGCACATCCCCGGAACCTCCACCGAGAACGCGATCATCCGGGTCTACGACCACGGTTGGGCCGTGCTGGTCGCCTGGTACCACGACGCCCGGCGCTTCTCCCACCTGGACGACGGCGCGCCCTGCCAGGTACGACGTGCCGCAGGGCGCCGTCCTCCATCGGCGTCCCGCCCCGGTGGACGACCGCCCCGTCGTCGCCGCTCCGCGCGGGCACGTCCGGTGGGCTCCTCATGCAATAGATACCTGAAAGGGGCTATTTTGATAGCCGAGGCGGCTCAGCCGGCTCGTCTCAGCGGAGTCTCAAGGGGGGAAGGCCGCCATGCGAATCTCGGCACGAGCGGACTACGCGATCCGAGCGCTCCTGGAACTCGCCGCCGATACCAGCCGGCCGCTCACCTGCGAAGGCATCGCCCTGTCCCAGGAGATCCCGCACCGGTTCCTCAAAGCGGTCTTCCGCGACCTGCGCAGGGCCGAGCTGGTGCGCAGCCAGCGGGGCTGCGAGGGAGGCTACTGGCTGAGCCGTGACGCGGCCTCGATCTCGCTGGCGGCCGTCGTCGCCGCGGTCGACGGCCAGTTGATGACCGTGCACGGGGAGAGCCTCGGCGACCAGCGTTATCCGGGCCCGGCCGCCCGGCTGTCGGAGTTGTGGGCGGGACTGCAGAAACGGTTCGAGGACATCCTGGACAGGGTGACCCTGGCCGATCTGCTGGCGGACGACCCGCCCGAGCCCGCCGTGTCGCTGTTGCGCGACGCGGCTCTCAGCGTGTGAGTGGAACGGACATCGATGAGGAGGCCACTGGTGGCGGACGACTGGCATGGTGAGCTGCGGCACATTCGCGGCGCGGAGCTGACCGGAGAGACGAGTCAGACATCCGGCATGACCCGGTTGGAGGCGATCTCCGGCAAGACGGTGGGCTCGTCGAGGCTCTGGACCGGTAAGACCCTGGTGGCGCCCGCCACGAACTCCGGCGATCACCACCACGGTGAGACGGAGACCTCGATCTACGTCGTGTCGGGCAACCCGGTGTTCGTCTTCGCCGACGGTGAGAAAGAGGTGCGGCTGGAGACCGAGCCCGGCGACTTCATCTTCGTCCCGCCGTACGCTCCGCATCGCGAGGAGAACCCCGGCGACACGGAGGCGGTCGTGATCATTTCGCGCACCAGCCAGGAGGGCATCGTCGTGAACCTGCCCAGTCTGTGGGCGCCGGTCGACCGGCCATGACGGCCGGCGGTCCGTTGACCGTGGTGGAGTTCACCGACCCGGCGTGCCCGTGGGCCTGGGGGTCGGAGCCGAAGTTCCGGTGGCTGCGCGCCGCGCTGGACGGTCGCCCGGCGAGATGGCGCCGGGTCTTCGGAATCCTGTTCGACGATGACGACGATCCAGCGCCGGACCCCGACGCGGAGGCCGCCTGGTATCACCGGTACATCGCGGACATCGCCGAGCACACGGGGGCACCGTACGCGCCGCGGCTGCGGTGGGTGGCGCGGAGCAGTTGGCCGTCCTCGCTCGCGGCCAAGGCCGCCGAGGCGCAGGGCGCCGGGGTGGCCGCTTCGGTCCTGCGCCGGCTGCGGGAGACCACCTTCGTGCTGGGCACGCCCGCCGACCGCGTCGAGACCGTGCTCGACGCCGTCACCGGAGTGCCGGGTCTGGACCACGCGCGGCTCTCTCGCGACCTCGTCTCCGCGCCGGTGCGCTCCGCGGTCCGCCGGGACTGGGCGGAGACGCGGGAGCCGTTCCCGGAGGTCCTCACCGTCACAGGCCCGGGACCGCACCCGGGCCGGGCTAAGGAGGTCGGCGAGCGGCACCGGTTCGCCCTGCCGACCCTCGTCTTCACCGGCCCCGCCGGACGGGCGGTGGTCCCCGGCTGGCGGGAGCTCGGTGAGTACGTGGACGCCGCCGAGCGCGTGGCGCCCGGTGTGCGTCTCAGGGGCACGCGCCTTACCGCCGCGGAGCTCCTCGAACGCCACCGCAGTGTCACGGGACCGGACTTGGCCCTGCTCGCCGTATCGGCCGGTGCGCCGCCCGGCGCCGTACGTGTCGATGGCGCGGGCGGACCGGTCTGGCTGCACCCGTCCGAGGCGGCCACCCACCCCGCGCTCCGCGGCTGACCGGCGCCTCCGGGATGGCGCACGGGCAATAAGACATATTTAGGTAGCTATTGACAGGATTTGCGCTTGAAGGTGACGATAGGGACATGACTTCGACGCATCCGGGTGTGGTCTGCCGCTTCGTCGACTACCGGCGTACGTCCAGCGCCCTGTGTCGGTAGACGCCGGCACCGGGGCCGCCACCGCCGCCTGAGCCCCGCCCGCGCGACCGACGCCGTACGACCGTCTCCACCACGACCGTCCCAGCGCCGAACCCGTCACCGTCTCCCGATCTCACCGAGCTCCCGGAAACGCGCCCCGCGCCGCTCCGGTGAGTCGCCACGCCCGACGCCCCCGAGCCTGCCACCTCTCGGGTGATCACGACTGTTCACGAAAGGTGGACTCGACCTCCCATGAACACCGCTCTCCCCGAACCCGGCAGACGTTCCTTCCTGGGACTCGGCCTCGCCGCCGGCTCGTCGCTGCTGCTCGCCGCCGCCTGCGGTTCCGGCGGCGTGGCCGGCTCCGGCGCCACGACGGCCGGCACGCTCAAGTGGGGCTGGGACCTGCCCACGTCGTGGGATCCGGTGACGTCTTCGGCGGGCTGGGACGTGCACGCTCTCTCGCTCGTGTACGCCGGACTCACCAAGCATGACGACCAGGGCAACGCGGTTCCGGCCCTCGCCGAGTCGTGGAAGTACGGCGACCAGGGCAGCCGCGTCACGTTCAAGCTACGGCCGGGCCTGAAGTTCAGCGACGGCACGGCGCTGGACGCGACCGCGGTGAAGAAGAGCATCGAACGCGGCCGCGACGCGCCCAAGTCGCTCATCGCCGCGCAGCTCGCCGACATCAAGACCGTCAGCGCGCCGGACGCCACGACCGTCGTCCTCGATCTCAAGGCCCCCAACTACCAGATCCCCAGCCTGTTCGCCGGAAAGACCGGAATGGTGGTCAACCCCGCCGCGTTCGAGGGCGACGCGGCGGGACTGGCCACCAAACCGGCCGGCGCCGGCCCGTACACGCTGACCTCGTACGTGGAGAACTCGCAGGCGACCCTCAGGCGAAACCCCGCCTACTGGGACGCCGCCACGATCAAGGTGAACGACTTCCAGCTGTTCCCGCTGCCGGACGCCGCCACGGTGATCGCCGGTCTGCAGTCCGGCCGCTACAACGTCGCCCAGATCCCGGGAAACCAGGTCGCCGCGGCGAAGGCCGCCGGACTCGAGGTCCAGGTGATCCCCTCACTGGTGGTCGCGGTGCTGGACGTGAACATCACCAAGCCGCCGTTCGACGACCCGGGCGCGGTGCTGGCACTGAAGTTCGCGGTGGACCGCGCGGCACTGCTGAAGACCCAGCAGTTCGGCGTCGGCGAGGTCGCCTACCAGCCGTTCCCCAAGGGCTACGTGGGCTACGACCCGGCGCTGGAGGGCAGCTACGCGTACGACCCGGCCAAGGCACGCCAGCTGCTCGCCAAGTCCAAGTACGGCGTCGGAGCGCCGGTCACCATCACCGCCTCCGATCCCGGCAACCTGCCGCAGGCGCTCCAGGCCCAGCTCCAGGCGGTCGGGTTCAAGCCGACCATCGAGACGATCCCGCAGGCCTCGGCCACCCAGATCATCTACATCCAGCACTCCAGGGCGCTGGCCGTGGACCAGTTCGCCGGCCGCGACTCGACCGCCCAGACGTTCCAGGTGCTGTTCGGCGGCGAGGGCCTGATGAACCCGGGCCGCACCACGCCTCCGGAGCTCGACGCGGCGGTCCAGAAGATCGTCGAGACGTCGCTGGACGACCCGCGGTACCCGCAGGTGGTGCGGGCCGCGACCGCCGTCGCCGTACGCACGATGCCGAACGTCTTCCTGTTCACCGTGCCCCGGATCCTGGCACACACCAAGTCGGTGTCGGCGCTGCCGAAGGCCACCGTCGTCCAGCGGTTCGAGGGGGTCACGGTCGCGTGAACGCCCCGGATCGGAGCATCCGATGAGCGCCGTCGCGGCGGTGCCGCGGCCCCGCATCGCATCCGCCGAGAACCGGTGGCCGTCCGGCTGGGTCCGCAAGGTGCTGCGGATGCTGGTCACCACGGCCACGGTCTTCCTCATCACCTCGTTCGGCACGTACATGCTCGGCGCGCTGTCGAAGACCAACCCGGCCGCGGCCGTGCTCGGCGAGACCGCCACCCCGGCCGACATCACCCGCATGAACCACCAGTTCGGGCTGGACCGGCCGCTGCTGGTGCAGTACGCGACCTGGCTCGGCCACGCCTTCACCGGCGACCTCGGCTCCTCCTACTTCACGTCCATCCCGGTCTCCGCCAGCATCCGCCAGGCGCTCCCGGTGGATCTGGGCATCACGGGGCTGGCCGCCCTGTTCGCCGTGCTGATCGGGGGAGCGGCCGGGACCGCCGCGGCGCTGAAGAGCGGAGGACGACTGGACCGCTCGGTCACCGTGGTCTGCTCCGCCCTCAGCACGATCCCCGGGTTCGTCGTCGGCATCGTCTTGATCGTGGTGTTCTCCGCGACCCTGCGGATCCTGCCGGCCGGCGGGTACGTGAGCCTCACCACGGATCCGGTTCAGTGGTTCCGCTGCATGCTCATGCCGTCCTTCGCGCTGAGCCTGACCCTGGCCGCTCACATCGCGCGGCAGCTGCGCACCTCCCTGGTGGCCGCGCTGCGGGAGAACTACATCGTCGGGGCGACCGTGCGCGGTCTGTCGCGGCGGCGGGTGCTGCTGCGGCACGCGCTGCGCAACGCCCTGGGCCCCACGCTGGGCATCCTGACGGTCGGGGTGCCCGCGCTGCTCAGCGGCTCGGTGCCCACCGAGCGGATCTTCAGCCTGCCGGGCGTCGCGTTGCTGACGCTCCAGTCGTCCGAGCGGCACGACGTCCCGGTGATCCAGGGGACGCTGCTGGTGACCGTGGCCACCGTACTGGTGTGCAACCTGGTCCTCGGCGCCCTGCTCGCCCGGTTCACGCCGCAGGCGAGGAGGTAGCCGTGGGTACCCTCCGCAGCGCCCTGCGGTTGCCGTCGGCCCGGTTGTCGGCCGTCCTCCTGGCGGTCGTGACGGTGGCCGCGGTGTTCGGTCACCGGCTCGCGCCACTCGACCCGCTGGCCCAGGATGCCGCCCACGTGCTGTCCGCCCCCGGTTCCCATCATCTGCTCGGGACCGACGGCCTCGGGCGCGACGTGCTCAGCCGGCTCATCGCGGGAACCTCCTCCTCCATCGTCGCGACCCTGGAGGCCGTGGGCACGGCGCTGGTCGTCGGCATCACCCTCGGTCTCGGCTCGCTCTGGCTGGGCCGGGGGTACGAGTGGACGTCGCTGCGCTTCGTCGACGCGCTGCAGACCCTCCCGTACGTCGTGTTCGTGGTCGCCGTGGTCGGGGTGCTCGGCAACGGGCTGACCCAGGCGATGCTCGCGATCGGGCTGCTGTACTCCCCGATCTTCTTCCGGGTCAGCCGGGCCGCCTCGCTCACGCTGCTGCGGGCCCAGTACGTCGAGGCGGCCGAGCTGTTCGGCGCCGGCCGGCTGTGGATCCTGCGCACCCACCTCTGGAGCAAGATCCTCCCGACCATCGCGGTCACCGCCGCACAGGTCGGTGCCGAGTGCCTCCTCGTCGTGCAGTCGCTGAGCTTCCTCGGCATCGGCGTACAGCCGCCCGCGCCCACCTGGGGCGGCATGCTGGCCGACGACCTGGGCTTTCTCGCCCAGCAGCCGTGGGCGCCGCTGATCCCCGCCCTCACCATCATGATCACGGTGGGCGCGCTGAACGCCATCGCCGACGCGATCAGCGACAGCGCCGACCTGCCCGTGGACGCCCAGCCCGGCTCCCCTCAGGAGGTGCCCGATGCCGTCGCCGTCCGCTGAGACCCGGGCCCGGCCCACATCCGCACCGGACGCCCCGCTGCTGCGCGTCGACGGCCTGCACGTCACGGTCGGCGACGGCGCCGCCGAGGCCGTACGCGACGTGTCCTTCACCGTCGGCCGCGGCGAGTCCGTGGGCCTGGTCGGCGAATCCGGGAGCGGCAAGACGCTGACCTGCCGGTCGATCCTGGGCGTGCTGCCGAAGGGCTGCGCGGTCAGCGCCGGCACGGTCGACCTGGCCGGCGTCGAGCTGACCGCGCTGACCCGCCGCGAGTGGGACGGCGTGCGCGGCCGTACGCTCGGCGCGGTCTTCCAGGACCCCGCGTCGTACCTCAACCCGTCGATCACGGTCGGCCGCCAGCTCACCGAGGCCCTGCGGGTCGCCGCCCGGCTGCCGAAGGACCAGGCGCGTACGCGCGCCGTCGAACTGCTGGACGCGGTCGGGCTGCGCGACCCGGAGACCGTCTACCACCGGTACCCCGACGAGCTGTCCGGCGGCATGCTGCAGCGCGTCCTCATCGCGATCGCGATCGGCGGCGAGCCGGACCTGCTGATCGCCGACGAGGCCACGACGGCCCTGGACGTCGTCGTGCAGGCCGAGGTGCTGGACCTGCTCGCGCGGCTGCGGGCCGAGCGCGGCCTGTCGCTGTTGCTGGTCACGCACGACCTCGCGGTCGTCGCCGAGACGTGTGACCGGGTACTCGTGTTCTACGCCGGTGAGCTCGTGGAGTCGGGGCCGACCGAGCAGGTGCTGCGGTCGCCGGCCCACCCCTATACCGAGGCACTGTTGCGCGTCGCCGCGCCCGGCTCGGTCGAGGTGCTGTCCGGCCAGCCGCCACCGACCGGCGCCGCGCTGCCCGGCTGCCGCTTCGCCGCCCGCTGCCCGTACGCGGACGAGCGCTGCGCGGCCGGGCCGGTGGAGCTGCGGCCCGCGGGCGAGGGCCGTACGGCCCGCTGCCTACGGATCGAGGAGGTGTCATGACGCTGCTGGACGTCGACGGGCTCGGCGTCTCGTACGGCCGCGGGTCCGGGCGGGTCCTGTCCGACGTGAGCCTGAGCGTCGAGCCCGGGGAGGTCGTCGGCGTGGTCGGCGAGACCGGCTCCGGCAAGACGACGCTGGTCCGCGCCGTGGTCGGCCTCGTCCCCGCCGAGGCGGGGCGGGTCACCTTCGACGGCACCGAGGT
>NZ_JBHLZP010000221.1:0-12832 GCF_042429965.1 Actinoallomurus acaciae | reverse complement strand
AGCGGCCGGCGCAGCCACACCAGACCGGCCGCCGCGAGCACGACGGCGCCCGCCGCGGCCGGCACGACGACCGGAAAACCGCCGTCATCCTTCGCGTGCGGCCGGGTCCCGGGCCGGGCCTTGGCCGACGGGCCCGGGGTGAACGCCGCGTCATGGTCCTTCTCGTACGCCTCGGAGCCCTTGCCCGTCGCGATCAGGTCGACGCAGCGGGCGAGCCGCGCGGCGAGGGTGGTGTAGCGCTTCTCGTACGAGACCGCCCAGCCCGCGTCGTTCGCCGCCTGCCTCTGCTCGTCCGTGCCGCCCCACATGGTGACGTCGAAGACGTCGCCGAAGTCCGTGTCGAGCGTGACGTAGGCCCCGTCGCGCCCCAGGTACGACTGCACGACCGTCGTGACCTGGGTCGAGGTCTGCCAGGTGCTGCCCGCGACGATCGGCACGAGGATCACGAAGATGGGGGTCTTCGAACGCCGGATCCGTTTCACGATCTCGTCGCGGCGCGCCTTCGGCAGCGCGCTCTCGTACGCCGGGTCGACATAGATCGGCGTACGGCGCAGCGCACGGGCGATCGCGGCCCCGTCACTCGACACCGAGGTACTCCAGTACGTGGTCGGGCAGGTCCTTGTCCATCCCGCGGATCTTCTCCCAGACCCCGGGGGCCTCGTAGTACGGGCGTTCGCGGCCGTCGATCACGAGTGCCAGCGCCTGGTGTCGGCCCGCCTTCGCGCACTCCTCGCACATCGGCTGCCGCCTGCTGGACAGGCCGCCCAGGGCCGTCCGTACGCGGCGCGCCGCGGTGCCGTGGAGCGGGTTGATGACGCAGCGCGGCTCGGGATCGGCGGTCCGCTCCCGCAGCGCGTCCTGCCCGTCGAGGGCGAGCACGACCACGGCGAACCGGCTGCCCGGGTCCTGCTTCTCGTCCCACAGCAGCTTGGCGGCGTCGTAGTCGGCCATCGCCCGCGGGTACCCCGGATCGTCCTCTTCGGCCGCGCCGATCGCCCGCGCGAGCCGTACGAGCTCCGCCCAGGCCATGCGCCGCAGCCGGCGCGGACGCAGCGTCGTCGTGGTGCCGCGCACGCCGCGGGCGATGCCGATCACGGCGGCGACGACGCCCCACAGGAGCGCGAGCAGCACGCCGCTGACGGCCAGCGCGGGAAAGAACGTCTTCATGAACTGGCCGGCCAGCCCGGCCTTGGTGGGCTTCTTGTCGGACGAGTAGGACTCGGGCGCGTCCGGCACGGGCGGGTCGGACGGCTTGGCGGCGGGCGCGTGGGCGAGCGCGTCGATGACGCCGTGCAGCCGCTGCGCGAGCGGCTTGCCGTTCGTCACCGCCGAGACCTCCAGGGTGTCGTCCCGCGGCACCTGGTAGGAGGTCCAGTCGAGGGTGCCGCGCTGGTCGGAGATCAGGTAGACGCCGTTCCGGCCGAGCCGGCGGTGCAGCAGGTAGGTGAAGTAGTCGGCGTCGCCGGCCGACTCGTCGTCGGAGTCCAGCGGGACGACGGCCAGGTAGATCGGCACGCCGGCACCGGCGATCTGCCTGCCGAGCGCGGTGCGGTCGTGCGCGTCGAGCAGGGAGGACACGTCGGGGTCGACGAACACCGGCGACCTCCGCAGCGCCGCCGCGACCCGATCGACCCGCGCCATCGACACGGGGGCCGTCGTGTCCGCGAGGGCGGCCGGCGTCGAGACGAGGACGAGGGCGAGCGCGGCCGCGATCGGCCTCATCGCTTCCTCCTGCTCTTCCTGCCTCTGCGGCGCAGCCGGACGACGAGGATCCAGAGTGCGGCGAGCAGCGCGACGCCCATGCCGGAGTAGACGCCCGCCTCCTGGGCCAGGTCGATGTCGTCGTCGGCCTCGCGGTACGGCTTGGGCTTGGAGCCGGCGCGGTCCTTCTCGTACGCCTTCTCATAGCGCTGCTGCGCCTGCCCGGACCGGATGTCGTCGACGAACCGTTCGAGGACCCGCGCGATGCCCGCGTTGTACGGCTCGGCGAAGGTGACCTCGCGCTCGGCCGCCGTCACCGGGAGGTTCGTGCCGAACTGGTCGACGGTCAGGCCGATGCCGTCCGGGGACGCGACGAGATATACGCCGCTACGGCCGAGCTTATCGTGCAGCAGGGCGATGAGGCGGTCGGGCGAGCCCTGCGGATCATTCTCCACGGTCGTGTCGGACACGACCGCGAGGTAGGTGGGCACCGGCATCCGCTTCACCGCCGCACGGACCCGCGCCGCGTCGCCCGCCGTGATGGCACGCGGCGCCAGGTCGGTGATGAACACCGGGTCGCGAGCGAGCTGCGCGGCGACGTAGTCGGCGCGTGTGACCGGCGGTGGAGTCACCGCGAGTGCCGTACCGATGATGAGGGGGATCATCGGACCGGCTCACGCGTCTTTGATCTCGCAGATCACGGCTCCGCTGGAGACCGTCTGACCGACCTCGGCGCCGAGCCCGGCCACGGTGCCGGCCTTGTGCGCGGTGAGCGGCTGCTCCATCTTCATCGCCTCCAGGACCACGATCGGATCACCGGCCGCGACGGTCGCGCCGTCCTGCGCGACGACCTTGACGATCGTGCCCTGCATCGGGCTGACCAGGGCGTCGCCGCCGGCCTGCTGCCGGCTGGACTTCTTCTTGCTCTGGCGCTTGGCCGGACCCTTGTTCGCCGTCGTGGTGGTCGCCGCCCCGAGCCCGGCGGGCAGCACCACCTCGATGCGCTTGCCGCCGACCTCGACCGTGACCTTCTCCCGCTCTTCCGGCTCGGCCGCCTCGGCCACACCCTCGTACGGCGGGATCCGGTTGTCGAACTCGGTCTCGATCCACCGGGTGTGCACACGGAACGGCTCGTCGGTGAACGCGGGGTCCTCCACGACCGCCCGGTGGAACGGGATGACGGTCGGCATGCCCTCGATCTGGAACTCGTTCAACGCCCGCCGGGCCCGCTGGAGCGCCTGCGTCCGGTCCGCCCCGGTGACGACCAGCTTGGCGATCATCGAGTCGTACATCTGGGGGACGGTCATGCCCTGCTCGAACCCGGTGTCGAGCCGCACGCCGGGCCCGCTGGGCGGGCTCCAGGTCCGTACGGTGCCGGGCGCGGGAAGGAAGCCCCGGCCGGCGTCCTCGGCGTTGATCCGGAACTCGAAGGAGTGCCCGCGCAGCACGGGGTCGCCGTACCCGATCGTCTCGCCGTCGGCGACCCGGAACTGTTCGCGTACGAGGTCGACGCCCGCCACCTCCTCGGTCACCGGGTGCTCGACCTGCAAACGGGTGTTGACCTCGAGGAAGGAAATGGTGCCGTCCTGGCCGACGAGGAACTCACAGGTGCCCGCGCCGACGTATCCGGCCTCTTTCAGGATCGCCTTGGAACTGTCGTACAGGGTCTGGACCTGCTCGTCGCTGAGGAACGGCGCCGGCGCCTCTTCGACCAGTTTCTGGTGGCGGCGCTGCAGCGAGCAGTCACGCGTCGACACGACGACGACGTTGCCCTCTTCGTCGGCGAGGCACTGCGTCTCGACGTGCCGCGGCCGATCGAGGTACCGCTCGACGAAGCACTCCCCACGCCCGAACGCGCCCACGGCCTCCCGTACGGCGGAGTCGTAGAGGTGGGGGATCTCCTCGATGCTCCGCGCGACCTTCAGCCCGCGTCCGCCACCGCCGAACGCCGCCTTGATCGCGATGGGCAGGCCGTGCTCCTCGGCGAACGCGACGACCTCATCGGCGTCCTTGACCGGGTCCTTGGTGCCGGCGACGAGGGGAGCGCCGACCTTCTGCGCGATGTGCCGCGCCTCGACCTTGTCCCCGAGCGCCTGGATGGCCCGGGGCGGCGGCCCGATCCAGGTGAGCCCGGCGTCGATCACGGCCGTGGCGAAGTCGGCGTTCTCGGCGAGGAAGCCATAGCCGGGGTGGACCGCGTCGGCACCGCTCTCTCGGGCGATGTCGAGCAGCTTGCCGATGTCGAGGTAGCTCTCGGCGGCCGACCGCCCCCCGAGCGCGTAGGCCTCATCGGCCACCTTGACGTGCAACCCGTCGAGGTCCGGCTCGGAGTACACGGCCACACTGCGGATCCCCGCGTCCTTACAGGCACGCGCAATCCGGACCGCGATCTCCCCACGATTGGCGATCATCACCTTACGCACGTGTACTCCTCGCTCTTGCCGACCGCCCAAGAGTCTAGGCAAACCGGATTCGGTCGACCGCAACGCCCGCCTGGTTGACGCGAACCGTCCGGCGGGTTACGCGGAGGCGACGCGCTCTTCCGGGCGGCTGCCCGTCACCGCTTACCGCCGGGAGTCCCCGGTTTCGTTCGCCTCGGTCTTCCGGGCCGACAAGGGTCATTTCCGCGGCCGCCGAGGAGGCGGCAATCGGCGCTGCCATATCGCCCGCCACCGTTCTTCCGGGTCTTCCTCACCGGCCGTGAGATACGCGCGTTTCAGCCTGCGGGGGTTCTCACACACGCCACATGTCGTACATATCCCGATAGGTACGCGGGGCCCTGCACACCCGGCGCAGAACTCCGCCCCGGTCCGCCGACGCTCGATGACCCGCCCCACGACGACCGCGAGCCGCTCGCCAGGGTGGACCTCCGGATCCGGACAGTACAGATCGAGCCGCGGCAGGTCGCCGGGGTCGGGCACCCGTCGCTCCGCCTTCTCGACACGCCGCCGCCGTTCGTAGGCGATCAGCTGAGGCAGCCACAGGTCGCGGGCCTCACCGAGCTCGTCGACGGCCCGGACCAGTGAATGCGGGTCGCCCTCCAGGTGCTCGGGGATCCCGTTCCGAACGATGAGGTGATGCCAGGTGGCCCGGAAACCATAGGGCCCGAACCGCAGCGCGCACTCCCGCAACGCCCACAAGCGATGTCCCAGCGGTCCCCCAACGTCACGCACACGCCGCGCCGCGGCGGGAAAACTCGTCATCTGTCTCGCTCCCCGGGCCGAACGCCTCCGGCCATCTCGGTCATGAGCCTCTTCGTCACTTGGAGGTTCATCAGCCCCACATCGTTCAGCCGAAGGCTCGATGACCGATCACGGGTCGCGGTCTCAGGGGGCAGCCTGATCGGTCCAGAAAACGATCAAGCCGGCGTTATTAGGTATGTGGCCTCTCCGCGACTGGGAGATCCGAACGTCCATAATGCGCGAGTTGTGGATCACGCGATGGAGCGGATTGTCAGGTCAGGTCAGGAGATTCGTCACCTATGGATCTGCAGGTCAGTGGCCGGATCCGGACACGCAGAGGCGTCGTACCCGGTCATTCAGTACTTAAGTACCTTACAGACCTAGAAAGCAAACCTAAAGAAGCGTTAAGGTGCTCATGGGGGTCATAAACGAGACGCCTAACGGGGACGGTGTGGTCTCTACTGCGAAACGCGGATAGCGCTTTGCTGCTGAAGCAGCAATCTGGATGCGGGGCAACCCGCAATCCGAGAAGGTCGCAGAACGGTCAAGGAAGGGAATGCGCATGTCTGATGTAATCGGTGGAAGCCCCGAACAGATGCAGCAGCTCGCCCGGATCTTCGGGAAGCACTCACAAGGGCTCCAGGCGCTGATCAAGGATCTGAACGGCCACACCGTGAACAGCGACGCGATCTGGAAGGGCGACCACGCCACCAAATTCCGCGCGTCATGGCAGGAGGCCAAGGCGTCGTTCGACAAAATGGCATCGGCCCTGCAGGAGGCCGACCGTTTCATCAAGTCCAAGGCCCAGAGCCTCGATCAGTGGCAGCACTGACGCCGGCATGCCTCTCCGCCGAGCCCTGATCATCCTTCGGTCAGGGCTCGGCGGCGTCGATGGCGACATGGCCGCGTTCCGATCGAGCCATTGACGTGCCGCTCAACAATTCCGTTCACCGCCTACGTATCTGACTGCGGGAGTAGAAGGTGCCGACGCCTAAGGACAAAAACTTCGCTGGAATAAATCCTCAAGCGTTCGGCCAGATGACAAGCAGCCTCGAACGACGCGCGGCAGATGCATCGCAACGCCTGCGAAGCTTAGCCGGCCTTTGCGCTCAGGCCGGCGTTGGCGCAGAAGAAGTAGGCAGGATGCAGCAGAGCATCAACTGGGCTCTTGGGCAGGTGCCGACTCTCAAACGGAGACAGAGCCTGGCGGCGGCGTGGGACCTCGGAGAGTTCGGCGCCAGCGGCTACGTTCCAGCAGGTGCTGGAGACCTCGGCCAGTTCTCATCAAGTGATGCGGCAGGAAGAGCCGGAGCGGCTGACGGTAAAAGGCTGAAACAACTCCTTCGCGAAAATCGCGATAAGGATATCAAGCCTTTTATCGACAAGATCAGCGCTAACAAGGGCGATGCGGATTACGCTGCGGCGCTATATCGGGCTCTGGGCGCATCAGGAATCGCCGGACTGGGCGCATATGTAAGACGATTGCTGACGTCGGGCGACAAAACACAGGCGGACAGCGCCCAGCGAGCGATCGGTGACTCGCTTGGATTGGCAAGCCATAAGATCAAGATAGACGAGAAGTGGCTGGCGGGGTTCAACAGATTCGGAGACCACTATAACTATGAGCTGATGGCTCCCTTATTGAAATATGGGAGCTTTTCGGACCAGTGGCTTAATCTGCTAGGAAACCACCTGCTCACGGACAACGGCGGCATGCTTCCGCCAAGATCGGACAATATCTGGGAGGCGATGTCGCGCAATCCGCGCTTTTCGACCACCTTTTTCGGCCAGAATTACGGTAAGATCCTCCACATCGCAAACGGAGCCATCTCGGGCCCGGAAGGCGCCGAACACGGCGTGCCGGACTTCATTCACGCGGCGACGATTGACGGCCGAGGTGTGAACCCAAAGCAGGCCGAGGCGAACGTGCGAAATATTGCCAGCTATTACCGAACGCATCCAACCGAGCATGCGGCTCCGCAGGTACAGAAGACCTATGCTGACATCGTAGATGCGTACTGGGACGACCTATTCGCAAGCGTTTCATCGCCATTGTTGACAGCCGGTGATCCGGTCAAGCCGAATGACCCGGCTCATGAGACGACTGCCGTCGACAACCCCTTCGGCCCTGGTATCGGAATGCCGGACCAGTATTGGGGAGGATTGCTCCAGGAAACACTCCGCGATCCAGAGGCTGCGGCGCATGTCCTCGCACGTTATGAAAAGTGGAGACTGGATTCGGCACACAAGACCAGCAAGTCTTATTGGTATAACTATTCTCACAACAAGCTTTTTCCAGAGTACATGAAAAGTCAATTTCTACAGGCGGCGGGAGCTACACAAGACCAGCGCAAGGCTTTTAATCAGAGACTGGAAACTGTACTTGGAAAGGGGATTGATTGGTCCACATCGCCACAGAGCGCACTTAAAGACATGTCTCTCATGGCGGTTAAGGCGGCCGTGAACAAGGGAATATCTGAGATCAGCCCGGACGATCCGCCGAAGATCAATATGGATGTATTCGACCATCGTCGCGACTGGAGTGACTTCGCAAATGAGGAGCTCAGGCAGTCCAGCGGCACACTTGGACATCCAACGGCATACCAGGACCGTTACGGGCTTGGCCCGGACAACGGATTTATTGACCCGCAAACTGGCGGCGTGAAAGATATAAGCGAGATAGTCAAGAATCCTGCAACGTTGGCGGCGTATAATGCGTGGCTTACGGATCCGGCTGTGGTAGATGCGGTGAAGCCTAGGTTTGAACCAGGAGGCTAGCGAATGCCTGCCGTGGTTAGCTCATCCGTTAGTTTTTTTGGCAAGTCTTTGTACAAGGTGGCCAAAAATAAGCAACAGTATATTCTGATGCTTGTAGCCACCCTGATTCTTTCTGTGGCCTCGGTTGGATGTTCGCGAAATTCGAGTGACCAGGCCGCACTGCAGCGTAAAAAGGTGGAGGCCAGCAGGACATCTCTGAATCGTTTTGCGTCGGCATTCCAGCGTAACTTTGTTTCGCTCTATATTTCTGTTAATGGAACCGGTAGATTCGCTGACTGCTACGAGCCGGCCGGGGGGCACAGTTACCAAGTCACGCTCTCTATGGAAGACACGTTCAAGCCTAAGAGCTTTCGTAATGATCTGATTCAGCGCATCATTTCATATCTGGATGACTCGGAGTGGGGTGTTGGCGAAGTCTGGAGTCCGGGCAGCTTGAGCGATGGCAACGCCTGGGAGATTTCCGCATCGAAAGATAAGGATAAGTTTGAATTGAAAAACGCCGAAAAGGCGTCTGTTGCGAATATTAATATAACCGGGCCGTGTCTAAGGGTGCCTGCTGGTTCAAATGATCTGCTTAGTGGCGTGGATAGCTTTCGTGGTCCGCGGATTAGTGGCTCACCAGTGCCATCGCATTCTCACTAGGCCTATTCCGAGATAGGGGGAGTTGTGGTTGCTCAGCCATTGGTGCCGAATCCTCAACATCAAAAGCTTCAGGCTCTCCTTAACCAACTTAAAGGTGAGATCGGAGTGATCAGAGGTGCGCTCGATGACGCCAACTCGAAGATCGTATCGGGGCAGGCGTGGGTTGGGCCGTGGGCGAGAAGCTGGGGCGGGGATCTCTCCGTAAAGAGGGGGCAGTTGCGGTCATCCGCCGATGACCTGATCAACAAGGTCCAGGCTGCCCTAAGGAACTGTCCCGAGAAGGTGAGCCCTCAGGCCGCGAGGTCACAGAACGACCCGCGGTACTGATCGAGTTTTGCTTGCAGAAATCGTCGTCGAGAGACCTGCCGTCAGCTGACCGCCGACTGTATCGGCAACGTCCTCCCCGGCTGGATGAGCAGGCTCCGCCCGGTGGGCGAGCCGATCGAAATGTTCCGAGGCAGCCGGGCTCCAAGAAGATCTCCGTCGTCCAGCGACTCAATGGCCAGGAGAACTCCGGTCCTCGACTTGGGCACCGAAGCCAGGAAGCTCTGAAAGGCCTTCGACAGCTCACTGGCGATCCCAGCAATGATCATCCCATGCTCGCGATCCCTCGCCTGGCGAAGAAGGTCTGCGAGTGCATCGTCCAGAGGCGTCTCGTACATGAGTTCCGCATCGTCGACCACGATGACATACCGCTCATGACCCCCGACCGCGTCCAGCAGGGCGTCCTCGTCGGCATCTGCGCCGAGGACCGCGAGGACTCCCGGTTCGGACTCCAACGCGCGCAACGGGGACCGTCGAGGGCAGACCAGTACCACCGGTACGGTGCCTTCGCCCAACTTCGGATTCAGCAACGAGAGCACCATGGTCATGAGGACTGTAGAACGTCCCGACCTCGGCGGTCCCGCGACGGTGAAGCCAGGGCCCTCGGCGAGCAGATCCACACCCACCGGCCCCAGTTCGTCTCCCCCGGCGCCGACCAGGGCCCACAACGGCGATGGTGCGGTGAATCCGGGGTCCAGGGACAGCGCTTCCCAACAGGTGATGCGGACGGGCAGTTCGTCGACGTGAAGTGGGCGGGGTCCGATGGGCGGTCGGCCGTACGCGTCCTCTGCCTCACGGCCGAGCCGCTGCAAGGCCGCGACCTGGGCGCTCCCCGATTTCTCACGGTCGAGGAGCGCGATCTGCGACTCCCGCACAGACGCATCGGCCGTACCCGCGACCTGGAGCGCATGGCCCGGGCCCATGTCCGAGGGAACCTGACGTTCGTTGATGCCCGCATAGTGGTAGTCGTTCGGATCGGACATGCGCAGGATCAGGCGATCGTCGAACACGGTCGAGGCCTGCCCGCCCAGCCCCGACCGGTCGCCGGTGAAGACCGCCCGCAGTCCCACCGCGGTGCCTTCGCGCAGCAGCCGCAGCACCGTGTCGATCAGACGTCCGTAGTCGTAGTTCTCGAACGCCGTGACAAAGCCCTCCCAGCGGTCCAGCATCAAGACCATCCACGGCAGGCGGTCCGGCGGTGCCACCGCGGCTCGTTGCTCGGCCAGCGAGGCGAACCCGGTCGCCGCCAGGACCTGCTGCCGCCGTGACACCTCCGCGTGCAGGCGGGCCAGCAGCCGTTCCATCCGCTCGATCTGGTCGCGGCCGACGACCGCGCCGCAGTGGGGCAGCGCCACCATGGGCAGCAGCGCGTTGGCTCCGCAGTCGATCGCATAGAGATGCACGTCGGATGGTGCGCACGAGGACGCCAAGGAGCCCGCCAGCGTTCGCAGGACGGTGGAGCGCCCCGACCGGGCCGACCCCGCGACGTACAGGTGGCCGCCGTGCACCAGGTCCAGAGTGAGCGCCGAGCGGGACTGGGACGAAGGCAGGTCGGTCAGGCCGAAGGCGAGCGGCGGTACGTCGTCGGACTCCGCGAACACCGCCGGCAGGTCGTCCAGCGTCACCACCGGCGGCAGGGGCGGGAGCCACGGCGCCGGCTGTTCTTCGATTCCCGCGCGGTCGCAGGCCTCGCCGATCGCACGGACCAGGACCTTCAGGTCCGTCACCATGGTCGACTCGTCGGCCGGCGCGTCCACCGGCAATGGACGGCCGAGGCGGGACCACGGCAGAGGCATCGTGCGTACCGGAGCGGACGACGTGCTCCCCGGCAGGCGGCCGCCGATGCGGGCCGCCTGGATCATCACCGGCGAGCCCACCCCCGATCTCACGTAGCACCGGCCCGGTGACGACTTGGAGATTCGCGCGGCCGCCGGGTCGTCCAGTACGTCCGACGACTCGTCCGGGTCCGTAACGCGCAGGGCGATTCGCAGGTTCGTGTTCGCCCGGATGTCGGCGGTCACCACGCCCGCCGGGCGCTGGGTGGCGAGCAGCAGGTGGACCCCGAGCGACCGGCCTCGGCGGCCGATGTCCACCAGGCCCTCCACGAAGTCCGGCAGCTCGCCCGCCATCGCCGCGAACTCGTCGATCACCAGGACCAACCGCGGCAGGCGGGTGGAGGCACGCCGGTCGCCGGTGTCGAACAGCTCGCAGTAGTCCTCGATGTCCTTCGCGCCCGCGTGCAGCAGCAGTTCCTCCCGCCGGCGCAGTTCGGCTCCCAGAGACTCCAGTGCCCGTTCCGTCAGGTGGCCGTCGAGGTCCGTCACCATGCCGACCACGTGGGGCAGCGAAGCGCAGTCGGCGAACGCGGCGCCGCCCTTGTAGTCGATCAGGACGAACGTCATCTCGTCCGGGCGGTTCGCGACCGCCAGGGACGCGATCAACGTCTGGAGCAGCTCCGACTTGCCCGCGCCCGTCGTCCCCGCGATGAGGCCGTGCGGGCCGTCGACGCGCAGGTCGACCGAGAACACCCCGTCGGACGAGACCCCGATGGGCACGGCCGTCGTACGCCCCCCGGACTGCCAGGCCGCCTGGATCCGGGCCGGCGCCGGCGTCGGCATGTGCAGGAGCTCCAGCAGGCGGGCCGACGACGGGATCATCGCCTCGGTGTCGTCGCGCGACACGTCCCGTACGGGCGCCATGGCGCGGGCCAGGCGGTCGCACCACGCCGGGGTCACCTGGTCGGCCAGCACCGCGCCGACCGTGTCCAGGCCGTTGCCGTGCAGGCGCACGTGGGTCGGGTGGTCCCAGTCCCACACCGCCACGGCCGTGCATTCCTCGGGCAGCAGGCGTTCGTCGTCGTCGATGCAGATCGCGTGCAGGCCGACGGACGGGCCGCCGCTGAGTACCTGGGGCATGCCCGGCACCCGGCGCAGCTGGCGAGCGCCGTCCAGGACCAGCAGGATGTTGTACGGGCCCTCGGCCGGCGCGCCGGTCTCGAAGCCGAAGGACGTCGACGGCTCGGCCGTACGGCGGCGTTCGGTGATGCGGATGGCCAGCTCCGTCACACGACGGGCCACCGTGTCCGGGTCGGCGCCGACCAGGGCGACGCAGTCCTCGCCCTCGCGCGGGGCGCAGTGGGGCAGCCAGCGGACCCAGTTCCAGTGGGACGCGGAGGACGGGTCCGCCGACAGCACGACGACGGACAGGTCGCGGGGGCTGTGCAGGGCCGCGGCCTGGGCGACCAGCCAGCGGGCCAGCGCACGAGAACGGTCGCGGGCGCCCGACAGGCCGACCACGCCCAGTTCGCCCAGCGGCAGGGGGACGGGTACGGCGTGGGCGACCGGTGCCGGTGGCATGACCGGCTCGTCGCCGCCGCCGCGGCCGGGCTTCAACTCGATGCGGGCGGGCAGGTCGGCCAGGCCGATGCGCAGGTGGAGCGTGTCCGGGTCGCCGACGCGGCGTTCCCACAGGCGGCGGCGTGGGCCGGTCGCGGTGAGCAGGACCTCGGCCGGGTCGGGTGCCAGGGCGCGCCACTCGGCCTGGTCGGCGCGGCGCATGCTCTCCAGCGCGCCCTCGAACTCCGCCTTCTTCGCGCGGTGCTCCTTCAGCGCCTTCTTGTACGACTTGCGGCCATAGAGCCGGTCGGCGATCCACTCGCCGACCTGGATGACCGGGTACGCCAGGGCCATCAGCGCCCAGTACCACTGCCCGGTGAAGACGACCAGGACGACGCCGGTCGCCGCGAACAGCAGCGAGCCCAGCAGCCGCAGGCGCTCGCGCTGGCCCTTCTCCGGCTCCTGCGGCACCTCGATGCGGCGCGGCGCGAACTGCGGGCGGATGCGCGGCGGCCGGTTGTAGGCGAGCCCGCCGTCGTCGAGCGGCGACAGGTGGGCGTCCGGCGAGGCGGTGAGGGCCAGCGTCAGCACGGTCGTGCCGACCGAGAGCACGCCGCCGGGCGGCCACTCCACCGTGCCTTCGAGGGGGACCTGGTCGAGCGTGCCCGAGCCCGACACGGTGACGCGGCGGGACTCGACCGTGACCGTGAGGGCGTGCGGGGGAACGGAGGGGTCGGCGAGGCGTACGTCCACGTCGGGGGAGGTGCCGAGGGTGGTCTGGCCGATGCCGAGGCGGTGGACGGGACCGGCCGCCGGACCGCCGCTGACGCGGATCTCGGCGATGCCGGTCGGCTCGCGGAGCACCGTGGC
>NZ_JBHLZP010000220.1:0-12872 GCF_042429965.1 Actinoallomurus acaciae | reverse complement strand
GAGGAGGCCGGTGCCGCGGAGATCGCCGGCGGCCTGAGATCCTCGCGGGTACGCGGGCCGTCCTCCGCCTGCGCGGAGCCGGCTACGGCGGCGCCGGTCCCGCCGACCGGTGTCTCCTGCGTCGGCGCCGCGCTCCCTCCCGCCGGGGCGTCGCTCGCGGGTCCGCCGAGGGACTCGTGGTCCGGTGGGACCCAGGAGGCTTCCGGGTCGCCCGGAGTGTTCGTCACCGTTTCACCGTCTTCCGATCTCTACCGACATCTCGGAATTCGACGGCGATGCGGCGCGGACGGTTTCACGCCGCGGCCGGACGGTTCGGCGGGGGCGTTCTCCTCGGCGGCCATCCGGGTGCGTGGAGTGCTCCTCAGACCTCGATGGGGCGGTCAAGGGCCCGGCAGGCGGCCACGTGCTGCTGGCGCTCCAGCAGGGCCATGACGGACTCCATCGTCTCCTGGTCGCCGGAGCGCATCGTCAGCCGCCGGCTGGCCTCGGCGATCAAAAGAAGTTCGACGTCGCGGTCGTACCGCAACCAGTGCTGAGAAGTCTGCAACTCCGACACATCCCCCCGGATCAACAAGAAACAAGTAGTGGCGACGCCCCCAGCGCCGCAGGAGGAAGAGTCTGCCGTCAGACATTTCCGTTCCGCCACTTATTTAGCATGCTTCGCTGAGAAAACTCACATCCGTGCGGATCTGCACGTGCAGACGCACGTGTTGTATCCCAAGAACACCCCGACGTCGCACAAATTGGACATTTTCTCTTCGTTGGCTCTTCATAACCAGCGCACAAGGCACCCCTCATCCGCAGCGGGGACGGAGCGCGCGACAATGCCCTCATGAGCGTCGTGAAGATCAACGTCCTGACCGTTCCGGAGCCCATGCGCGCCGAACTGGAGCGCCGGTTCGCCGGACGGGCCGGTCTCGTGGAGAACGCCGAGGGCTTCGAGGAGTTCGCCCTGCTCCGGCCCGTCAGCGGCAACGACCGCTACCTCGTCTACACACGCTGGCGGAGCGAGGAGGACTTCCAGCGCTGGACGGAGAGCCAGTCGTTCCAGAAGGGCCACGAACAGGCACGGGCGGACGCCGAACGCGACACCGCCGAGGGCCACGGCCACGGCCACGGGCACGGCCATGGCCACGGCGGCCCCGCGGCGACCGGCTCCGAGCTGTGGTCCTACGAGGTCGTCGAACGCGCCACACCCAACGGCTGAGGACTCAGGCCGGTGAGTGGCCGGCGCGCAGGAGGCAGTACGTCACCGACTCCTCCAAGGCGTCCCAGGACGCGGCGATGACGTCGTCCTGGACGCCGACGGTGCCCCACTCCCCGGTCGAGTCGCTCGACTCGATGAGCACCCGCGTCCGTGCCTCTGTGCCGTGCGTGCCCTCCAAAATGCGGACCTTGTAGTCGACGAGCTCCAGCGCGGACAACTCGGGGTAGATGCGTTCGAGTGCCAGCCGCAGCGCGCGGTCCAAGGCGTTGACCGGGCCGTTCCCCTCGCCGGTGGCGACGATCCGTTCGCCCTTCGCGTACAGCTTGACCGTGGCCTCGCTCATCAGCGTCCCGTCCGTGCGGCGCTCGACGATGGTCCGCCACGACTCGACGGTGAAGAACCGGGTCCGCGTGCCCTCGACCTCCTCGCGCAGCAGGAGTTCGAACGAGGCGTCCGCGGCCTCGAAGGTGTACCCGGAGGCCTCCAGGTCCTTGACGCGCCCGACGACCTGCTTGGCCTTCTCGCCGGACAGTTCGTACCCCAGCTCACGGCCCTTGAGCTCCACCGACGCCCGGCCGGCCATGCTGGAGATCAGCATCCGCATGTCGTTGCCGACGAGTTCGGGGTCGATGTGCTGGTAAAGCATCGGGTCGACCTTGACGGCCGAGGCGTGCAGCCCGGCCTTGTGCGCGAACGCCGAGGTCCCGACGTACGGCTGTTGTGACGACGGCGCGACGTTCGTCACCTCCGACACCGCATGGGCCACACGCGTCATCTCGCCGAGCCGGACGCCGAGGTCGTACCCCCGCTTGAGCTGGAGGTTCCCGACCACCGTGAACAGGTTGGCGTTCCCGCTGCGCTCGCCGTACCCGTTGGCACACCCCTGCACATGCGTCACTCCCGCGCTCACGGCCGCCAGCGTGTTGGCCACCGCGCAGCCGCTGTCGTCGTGGCAGTGGACGCCGAGGCGCGCCCCGGACTCGGCGACGGCCCCGACCACGTCGGCCAGCTCGTCCGGGAGCATCCCTCCGTTGGTGTCGCACAGCGCGATCACGTCCGCGCCGGCCTCGGCCGCCGCCCGTACGACCTCCAGGGCGTACGCCGGGTTGGACCGGTAGCCGTCGAAGAAGTGCTCGGCGTCGAGAAAGACCCTCTGGCCCTCCGCGCGCAGGTGGGAGACCGTGTCGCGGATCATCGCGAGGTTCTCCTCCAGAGTCGTGCGGAGGGCCAGATCGACGTGCCGATCGTGACTCTTGGCGACAAGGGTCACGACCGGCGCGCCGGATTCGCGCAGCGCGGCCACGAGTGGGTCGTCCGCGGCCTTCGCGCCGGCCCGGCGGGTCGCGCCGAACGCGGCGAGCTGCGCGTGCTTGAGATCGAGTTCGGTCCGGGCGTACCGGAAGAACTCGGTGTCCTTGGGGTTGGCACCGGGCCAGCCGCCCTCGATGAAACCGACCCCCAGCTCGTCGAGGTGACGCGCGATGGCGATCTTGTCGGCCACAGAGAGGTTGAGGCCCTCCTGCTGGGCCCCGTCGCGAAGCGTCGTGTCGTAGACGTGGAAGCCGTCGTCCTGCATGGGGTATCGAGTCCTTTGGGATACGAGAGGCGCACTGCTCCGAAAAGCAAAATGACCCCTCACGAACGTGAGAGGTCTGCGCGTCGGCGATGTCCTGCTATCAGCCGACGCGCCCGCCGATAATGAGAAGGCCGGAGCGCATGATGCGACCGAGTCTGCCACATGTGTACGGCAAGTGACACCTCGTGTTCCACACTCTGAGACGGAGCAAGATTCGAGCAGGTCGCGCTTTCGGCGCCGGCCGCCGCCCGGACCTCCGGCGGCCGGTGACCCGCGGACGCGGGTCACCGGCTCACGGTCACGCCGTCTTGTGGATCCAGCCGTACGAGTCGGTGCGCTCGCCGTACTGGATGCCGACGAGCTCGTCGCGCAGGCGCATGGTCACCGAGCCCGGCTCGCCCGAGCCGACCAGCCACTCGCCGCTCGTGCTCTTCACGCGCCCGACAGGGGTGATCACCGCGGCGGTGCCGCACGCGAAGACCTCGGTCAGCTCGCCCGAGGCGTTGCCCTCGCGCCATTCGTCGGTGGAGATGCGGCCCTCCGAGGCGGGGATCCCCAGGTCGGGGGCGAGTTGCAGCAGTGAGTCGCGGGTGATGCCGGGGAGCAGTGTGCCGGTGAGGGCGGGCGTCATGATGCGGGCGTCCGCCCCTGAGCCGTAGACGAAGAAGAGGTTCATGCCCCCCATCTCCTCGACCCAGCGGTGCTCGTTGGCGTCGAGCCAGACCACCTGGTCGCAGCCCTCGCGGACCGCCTGGGACTGGGCGACGAACGCCCCGGCGTAGTTGCCGCCGCACTTGGCCGCCCCGGTGCCGCCGGGAGCGGCACGGGTGTAGTCCTCCGAGAGCCAGACCGAGACCGGCTTGATGCCGCCGGTGAAGTACGCGCCGGAGGGCGAGGCGATGACGACGAACATGAAGGAGGACGACGGGCTGTTCACGCCGAGCCCGCGCTGCGTGGCGATCAGGAAGGGGCGGAGGTAGAGGCTGGAGTCCGCATTGGTCGGAACCCAGTCGCGGTCGGTGTCGACCAGAAGCTCCAGCGAGCGGACGAACAGCTCTTCGGGCAGCGGCGGCATCGCCATCCGCGCGCACGAGGTGTTGAAGCGGGCGGCGTTGGCGTACGGCCGGAAGGTCACGATCGAGCCGTCGGCCTGGCGGTACGCCTTGAGGCCCTCGAACAGCTCCTGGCCGTAGTGGAAGACGGCCGTCGCCGGGTCGAGCGTCAGCGGCCCGTACGGCTCCAGCCGCGCGTCGTGCCAGCCCTCCTCTTCGGTCCACTGGATGGTCACCATGTGGTCCGTGAAGTACCGGCCGAAGCCGGGGTTGTCGAGGATCCGCTGCCGCTCCTCGGCCGGCGTGCGGTTCTGGGAGAGCCGGATGTCGAACGTGTTGCTCATCTGGAGGTCCTCTCGCGGCGCGGCCCGTGCCGCCCTTGCCCATCTTCTCTTATTTTGACGTCCTACTATCTCCTTCGTCACGACAGCGCGAAACGGGCGCGCCGTGGGGCGCGCCCGGAGATGTCCGAAAGGAAGGCGCGCCCTAGCCGGCTACTCGCTCGGCGATGTCGTCGCCGGCCTCGCGGGTCGAGCGTGCGGCCCAGGCGCCCTGGCGCTCGATGATGTCGTCGGCGACGGCCTGCTCGACCCGGCGGGCCTCGTCGGCCAGGCCGAGGTGGTCGAGCAGCAGCGCGACGGACAGGACCGTGGCGGTGGGGTCGGCCTTGCCCTGCCCGGCGATGTCGGGCGCGCTGCCGTGCACCGGCTCGAACATGCTCGGCGCGGCGCCGGAGGGGTTGAGGTTGCCGCTCGCGGCCAGGCCGATGCCGCCGGCCACCGCCGCGCCCAGGTCGGTGATGATGTCGCCGAACAGGTTGTCGGTGACGATGACGTCGAAACGTGCCGGCTGGCTCACGAAATACATGGTCGCGGCGTCGACGTGGCAGTAGTCGACGTCGACGTCGGTGAACTCCTTGGCCACGGCATCGACCGTACGCGCCCACAGGTCGCCCGCATAGACCAGGACGTTGTTCTTGTGGACGAGGGTGAGCTTCTTGCGCGGCCGGCGGGCCGCGAGCTCGAAGGCGTAGCGGACGGTCCGCTCGACACCGAAGGCGGTGTTGATGCTCTCCTGGGTCGCGATCTCGTGCGGGGTGCCCTTGCGGAGGACGCCGCCGGCACCGGCGTACAGGCCCTCGGTGCCCTCGCGCACGACCATCATGTCGATGTCCTCGGGCCGCACGCCGGCCAGCGGCGTGCCGACGCCCGGGTAGAGCCGCACGGGGCGCAGGTTGATGTAGTGATCGAGCTCGAATCGCAGCTTGAGCAGCAGGCCGCGCTCCAGGACGCCGCTCGGCACACTCGGGTCGCCGACCGCGCCCAGCAGGATCGCGTCGTGGCCGCGGATCTCCTCGAGCGTCGCGTCCGGCAGCACCTCACCGGTCTTGTGCCAGTAGGCGGCGCCGAGTTCGTACACCGTCTGCTCGATCGTGAGGCCGAGCGCGTCGAGGACCTTGAGGCCCTCGGCCACGACCTCGGGGCCGATGCCGTCACCTGGGACCACGGCGAGCCTGATGCTGCGAGAAGCCATGGGGGTACCTTAGCGGAGCGTCTCAGTGCCTGAACACTCGTCTCACACCATGAACCGGCATCAAGCGGACCGGTCGCCCGCGACGGCCCGGTCGAAGACGCGTGCGCGGGCGGTGGCCAGGCCGGTCGCCAGGGCGCCCAGCACGACCGCGTCATCGCCCAGGGGCGACACCTCGATCCGCGGCGGGCCCAGCGGCGTCATCGTCTCCAGCCGCTCGCGGACCGCGCCGAGGAGGACGTCCGCACCGTGGCCGCCGATGCCGCCGCCCAGCACGATCAGCTCCGGATCGAGCAGCGCCACGACGCCGGCCAGGGCGTGGGCGACGTGGTCGGCCTCGTGCGCGACCGCGTGCACCGCGACCTCGTCGCCGTCGCGCGCCTCGTCGAAGACCCGCTTGGCGGTGATCCGGCCGGACATGCCCAGCCGCTGGGCCGTCGCGACCACGCCCGGGCCGGAGGCGACCGATTCGAGCATGCCGTGACGGCGGGTGCCCGGGGCGTTCGCGAGCGGGTCGGTCTCGCCCATCGGCAGGAACGCGATCTCCCCGGCGGCCCCCCTCGCGCCGCGGTACAGGTCGCCGTCCACTATGATCCCCATGCCGATGCCGGTGCCGATCGACACGTACACGAAGTGCCGCAGCCCGGCGCCGAGGCCGTACCCCTGCTCGCCCAGGGCGGCCAGCGCGATGTCGTTCTCGATCGCGAACGGCGCCGGCAGCCGCTCCGCGAGCCGCCCGATGACGCCGGGGCGGTCCCAGCCGGGCAGGTTCGGGGCGAGCCGGAGCCGGCGGCCGTCGACGTCGTGCACGCCGGGTGTGGCGAGGACGATGTCGGTGATCTCGCCGCCGGCCGACGCGGCGAGGTCGTCGACGATGCGGCCGAGCCGGTCGATCAGCGCGTTCGCGGCGCCGGCGCGCGCCGGGACGTCCTTCCGCACGGCGATCTGTCCGCTCAGGTCGACGAGCGCGGCGCGGATCCACTCGCGGCCGACGTCCAGACCGATCACCCAGCCGGCCTCGGGCCGGATCTCATAGAGCGCCGCGGCGCGTCCGGCGTTCCCGGTGCGATGCCCCACGGAGAGCACGAGCCCGGCGCGCTCCAGGTCGGCCAGGGCCAGGGAGATCGTCGGCTTGGACAGGCCGGTCGCGGCGGCGAGCTGGGGCCGCGACACCGGGCCGAGCACACGGATGCGGTCGTACACGGCCCGCTCGTTCATGATCCGCAACACACTCGTGGTGTTCGCGGTGGGATTGACGCGCCCCGTCCCACCAGTCTCGCTCGACACCTGTCCCCTCCCCCGCCGATTCCACAAGCTGGCATATCACGGAACGATCCAGCTTGGGTGACCCCGATCGGGTTTCTTCGTTAGGAAGTCTCCCTTACCTTTAGGGGAGGCAGCTTCCCTGGGTATGGCGACCCCCCCGGTGAACGGAGAGCATCCATGGCTGGTCCCACCGCGCCGTCGTTCGAGCGGCGCCTCGGACTGTTCCAGGCGACGACCGTCAACATGACACAGATGTGCGGCGTGGGGCCGTTCGTCACCATCCCCCTCATGATCAGCACGATGGAGGGGCCCCAGGCGATGTTCGGCTGGGTGGTCGGCGCGATCATCGCGATCGTCGACGGCCTGGTCTGGGCCGAGCTCGGCGCGGCCATGCCGGGCGCGGGCGGCACCTACCTCTACCTCCGCGAGGCCTTCCAGTACCGCACCGGGCGGCTCATGCCCTTCCTGTTCGTCTGGTCGGCGGTCCTGTTCATCCCGCTGATCATGTCGACGGGCGTGATCGGCCTCGTGCAGTACGCCGGGTACCTGTGGCACCCGCTCGTCCACAGCGGCGGCCTGTCCGCCAAGGGGCACCTGGTCGCCCTCGGCGTCGTGGTGCTCGTGGTCATCGCGCTGTACCGGCGCATCGGCGACATCGGCCGGCTGACCTCGTTCTTCTTCGTGGTGATGCTCATCTCCGTGCTCGGCGTGATCTTCGCCGCGTTCACGCACTTCAGTCCGCACCTGGCCTTCACCTTCCCTGAGAACGGCGGCTCGAAGTTCTTCACCGGACTGGGAGCGGGCCTGGTCCTCGCCATCTACGACTACCTCGGTTACAACACGGCCGCCTACCTCGGCGCCGAGGTCAAGGACCCGGGCCGGGTGATCCCGCGCGCGATCGTCATCTCCATCGTCGGGATCATGGGGCTGTACTTCCTGCTCCAGGTGGGCGTGCTCGGCGTCGTGCCGTGGCAGCAGGCCGAGCACTCCAGTTCGGTGGCCTCGCTGGTGCTGGAGCGGGCCTGGGGCAAGGGCGCCGCGGAGGTCTTCACGGTCGGGATCATCATCACCGCGTTCGCCTCCGTGTTCGCCGGGCTGCTCGGCGGCTCGCGTGTGCCCTACAACGCGGCGCGCGACAAGGTGTTCCTGTCCTGGTTCGGACGGCTGCACCCGCGCCTGCACTTCCCGACCGCCGGCCTGTTCGCGATGGGGATCATCACGGCGATCGGCAGCCTCTTCACGCTGACCGACGTGATCAGCATGCTCACCGCGGTGTTCGTGCTCATCCAGTCGGTGGCCCAGATCGTCGCGGTGACCGTGCTGCGCCGGCGGCAGCCGGACCTGCCCCGGCCGTACAAGATGTGGCTCTACCCACTGCCCAGCATCGTCGCGCTGGTCGGCTGGCTCTACATCTACAAGTCCGCCGGCACCAAGCCGATCCTGCTGTCCATCGCATGGCTCGCGGTCGGTGTCGCGGCCTTCCTGGTCTGGGCGCGCGCCGAGCGGACCTGGCCGTTCGGCCCCAAGGAGATCAAGGAGTCGTTCCTGACGAACGCCGAGGAGGCGGTCCATGGCGCATGACGAATCGGCCGGTTTCGTCCTCGGCATCGACTTCGGGGGCACCAAGGTCGCCCTGGCCACCGCCACGACGACCGGTGAACGGCTGCGGTCCACCCGCATCGAGACCCGCGCCGCGGACGGCGCGGAGGAGGTCCTGCGGCGGACGCTCGAGGCCGCCCACGGGCTGGCCGGCGAGACGCCCGGGCGTCTGCGGGCGGCCGGGATCTCGACCTTCGGCGTCGTACGCGACGGGCGGGTGCACCTGGCGCCCAACGTACGGGGGCTCGACGACCTGCCGCTGCCCGCGTTCGTGCGCGACGGGCTCGGCGTGACCGCCCTGGGAATCGAGAACGACGTCAACGCCGCCGCCACCGCCGAACTCGACTGGGGCGCGCTCCAGGGCACGGACGTCGGCCTGTACGTCAACCTCGGCACCGGCACCGGCGCCGCCCTCATCGTCGGGGGCCACGTCGTGCCCGGCATGCACGGCGCGGCCGGCGAGATCGGCTATCTGCTGCGGGAGCCGGGCGAGCCCGGGTACGCGCACGGCCACGCGCCGCTGGAGGAGTACATCTCCGGCAGCGGCCTGGCCGCGCGCGGCACGACCCTCCTGCGCCGCTCCGTGACCGCCGTCGACCTGGCCGCCGGCCGGGACGAGCCGGCCATCGCGAGCCTCCTGGACGACGCCGCCGCCACGCTCGGCATGACCGTGGCCAACCTGGCCACGTTCCTCGACCCCGAGCGTGTCGTCGTGGGCGGGGGCATGGCGAACGCCTTCCTGCCCGCCATCCAGAGCGCGGTCACGCGGGCGGTGCCGTTCCCGCCGCCGGTCGAGGCCGCGCGCTTCCTCGACGACGCCCCGCTCATCGGCGCCATCGCCCTCGCCGTCGAGGCGCTCTGAGCCTCGGTCCACCGGCCTGCCCGGCAGTCCCGGCGAGCGCACGATATTGATCCCCTGTCATCGGGATACGGCACATCGCCGCCGACTCGTCAACGGTTCGGACGACCCTTTCCCGAAGCCTGTCCGACTCCGGCCATAACCCTATTCTTCGGGCACTTAATCGCATTAACGTCCCGGCAGATGATCATCACTGTCCGTTGACTCATCCTGTCAAGCCGGGCCCTCGTATCTGCCTATTTCCATGGCATTTCAGGGTGCCCGCGGGTCGGAGCGTGTGTTAGATGCCTGATTTGACCCGTCGCCGCCTGTTCAGCGCCGCGGGTGCCACAGCCGCGGCGGCGTTCGCCGCGGAATTCCTGCCACCCAACGTGCGGCGCGCCGTTGCCGAAACACCCGCACACGTGAACGGAAAACTCCACGACATCGAGCATGTCGTCATTCTCATGCAGGAGAACCGCTCGTTCGATCACTACTTCGGGACCCTCCCCGGCGTTCGCGGCTTCTCCGATCCGGACGCGATCACCCTGGACACCGGGAGGTCGGTCTTCTACCAGCCCGACGTGCAGAACCCGGCCGGCTACCTGCTGCCCTTCCACCTGAACACCCGGACGACCAGCGCCCAGGCGATCCCGTCGACCAGCCACGCGTGGGCGGTGCAGCACCAGGCGTGGAACAACGGGAAGATGGACCAGTGGCTGCCCGCGCACCGGACGGCCGACGGCGCCAACGGCCCCTATGTGATGGGGTACTACACGCGCGAGGACATCCCCTTTCAGTTCGCCTTGGCCGAATCGTTCACCATCTGCGATGCCTATCATTGTTCGCTGATGGGACCGACGTGGCCGAACCGGCTCTACCTGATGAGCGGGACGATCGATCCGGGCGGCACCATGGGCGGTCCGGTCATCAGCAACAAGGACACGATCCCCTACGGATGGAAGAGCTATCCGGAGGCTCTCACCGAGGCGGGCGTTGATTGGAAGGTATATCAGGAGGTAGATAATTACGGCTGTAATGTGCTCGAGTACTTCGCCTCATTCCAGAACGCGAGTGAGCGGTCTCCGCTCTTCCGTAACGGGTTGCGCACCTATTCGTCCGGACAGTTCGAGTACGACGCGGCGCACGACCGGCTGCCGACGGTCTCGTGGATAATCCCGACCAGTTACCAGTCCGAGCATCCCGACTACACGCCCGCGGCCGGGGCGGACTTCGTGGCCAGCAAGATCGACGCCATCGCGTCCAACCCGGACGTGTGGCGCAAGACGGTCTTCATCCTCAACTACGACGAGAACGACGGACTGTTCGACCACGTCCCGCCGCCGGTGCCGCCCCCGGGGACACCGGACGAATTCGTGCAGGGACTGCCCATCGGCGGCGGCTTCCGGGTGCCGTGCGTCATCGTGTCGCCCTGGACCGTCGGCGGGTGGGTCGCCCGCGAGGCGTTCGATCACACCTCCACGCTGCGCTTCCTCGAACAGCTCACCGGAGTGGCGATCCCGAACCTGAGCGCGTGGCGCCGGTCCGCGTTCGGCGACCTGACCTCGGCGCTCGGGATGGGGTCCCACGCCCGCCCGCCGCGGCTGCCGCACACGAAGCGGCGGCTGAGGCAGGCCGTGGAGGAGATCGCGACGCTGCCCTCACCGCAGTTCCCCGGCGGGGTCCAGACACCGCCACGGCAGGAAAAGGGCTCGCGGCCGCGGCCGCGCGGCTGAACCGGTAGACGAGAAGGGACTTTCGACCGTGCTGAAGCAGATCTCACGGCGGCGGCTCCTCGTGGCAGGAGGCGCGGCGGGCATCGTCCTGCTGGCCGTGCCGGCGAGCGCCGCCCTCGGGCTGACCGGATCATCGTCACCGCAGGCGAGGCCGAGCCCGACGAACAGCGCCCCCGGCGGGCCAAAATGGGAGGCGCCGTCATCGCCTGGGGCCAAGCGCGCCGTCAGCGGCTACCTGGCGTACGTCGCGCTGGCCGGCGGCTACAACGTGTCCACCGTCGACGTGGCGGCCCACACGATCCTGGCCACGGACATCAAGACCGACGCCGCCCAGGGGGTGGCCGCGACGCCGGACGGCAAGAAGGTGTACGTCGCCGACACCGGCCAGTACGACGTGCTCGCCGTCGACGCCGTCAGTCACACCGAGCGGACCATCCACGTCGGCCCGTACCCCAAGGACGTCGCGGTCTCGCCCGATGGCACGAAGGTGTACGTGGCCGTGACGGGCGGCGACAGCGGGCCGGGCGGCGCCGACACGATCGCGGTGATCGACACCGCGACCGACTCGGTGGTCCGCGAGATCCGGGTGGGGACGGCGCCCCGGCAGGTCGTCTTCAGCCGAGACGGCGCCCGCGCCTACGTGACCTGCGACGATCGCATCTCCGTCATCGACGTGAAGAAGGACCGGGTGATCGACGCCTTCCACGACGGCGCGGGACCGCAGGGGGTCGCGGTCGACCCGGCGCGCAAGACCCTGTACGTCACGGAGCCGATGGCCGGGAAGGTGGCGGTGATCGACGCGAACACCGGCCGGACACGGCAGCGGATCGCGGCGGGGAACCAGCCGTGGGCGGTCGACCTGACCCCCGACGGCTCCCGTGCCTACGTGACGCAGATGAACGACAACACGGTGGCGGTAATCGACACCGCGAGCCGCAAGATCACGAGTGAGATCGGCGTCGGGAAGCTGCCCGAGTCGGTCGCGGTGACGCCGGACGGATCGGAGGCGTGGGTCGGCAACGGCTTCTCCGGCAGCGTCTCGGTGATCGACGTGCCCTCCGGCAAGGTGATCGCGACGGTCGTGGGCGGCACCGGCACCAAGCCGCTCGACGCCGCACCGCTCGGTATCGCGTTCGCCAAGGCACCGTGAGCCACCCGTCTCTCGGCCCCCGGCCACACGGCCGGGGGCTTGACGCGCGAAACCCCGCTGTGGACGCTGAGTGGGGAGGTGCGGCATGGGGCGCGATCACAGGTGGGGCGGGCGATCGTGAGCAAGGACGACGGGCCGTTCGGGGGCGTGCTGGCACCGTGTGACATGTGCCTGGAGGTCGGCGAGCTCGTCACGCTCGACGGACGGCCGCCGCAGGTGCTGCGCATGGGCGAGTGCCCGCAGTGCCACGGATCGGGACACGTCCACATCGACTGCGAGGAGCACGAGGTCGACGACATCGTCCGCGGCCTGCCCCCGACCCGAAGACAGCTCGCCGTACGCCGCATGGTGGCCGGCGTCGGCATGTGCACCGAGTGCTTCGGCGCCGGCACGGTCGCCCAGATCGAGTGCGACACCGACCGCTCCCCCATCCGGTACGCCGAGGTGCCGTGCCCGACGTGCGGGAAGGCCGACTGACCGCGGGGCGGCCGGGCGGGCTCAGGCGAGGGCCTCACCGCCGTCGACGGTGATGATCTGGCCGGTGACGTAGTTGTTGGCCATGAGGAAGAGGGCCGAGGCGGCCGCCTCCTCGGCGGTGCCGAAGCGGCCGAGGGGCGCGGTCGAGCCGGCGGCGGCGACCCCGTCGTCGGAGTCCAGCCCCGGCAGCGAGCGCAGGAGCGGGGTGTCGATCCGCCCGAAGCGGACGGCGTTCACCCGCAGCCTCGCGGGGGCGAGCTCCACGGCGAGGGCCCTCGTGAGGGTCTCCACGGCCCCGGCGGCCGACAGCGGGGCGGTCATTCCGGGAGCGGGGCGGACCACGAGGATCCCCGAGCTGAACGTCAGCGAGCCGCCGGCGGGAAGCCGGCGGACCACGAGGATCCCCGAGCTGAACGTCAGCGAGCCGCCGGCGGGAAGCCG
>NZ_JBHLZP010000219.1:0-12889 GCF_042429965.1 Actinoallomurus acaciae | reverse complement strand
CTGCACCCGCCGCCCCGGCCGTACGACCGGCGGCCGGCGCTGCCGCAGGGGGAGAGCCCCCTGGCCCTGCCGCCCGCGCGGCCGGCGTACCCGTCCCATCCGCCGGAGTCCTACCGCCGGCCCGAGCGGGACGCGTACGGCCGCCCGTACGAGCAGGATTCGTACGAGCAGGATTCGTATGAGCAGGGCCGGTACGGGCAGGATCGGTACGAGCGCGACCCGTACGGCCGCCCGGCGCGGCCCGAGCAGGACGACTCCTCGCCGGCCGCCTTCCCCTACGGCCCGTACCGGCAGCGATGAGGCAAGGAACCAAGCTGCTCGTCCGGACGTCTTACCGCCGAATGTAGGGATTTCTCAGTCGTTACGATCGACCCGGAATCAACGCGCGCCCTCTGGGGAGTGGGTCTCCTGTGCAACCCCCGCAGCCGCCGTACGGCGGACCTCCGGGCCCGGGGTCCGGTCCTCCACCCGGACCGCCTCGACCGCCTGGGTGGGGAGGGCCGTCGCCCGGCCCGCCCGAGCCGAAGAACGGCGGTGTGGTGGTCATCGTCGTCATCGCCGTGTTCGTGGTGCTCATCGGCGGCGGACTCGGACTGGCGTTCCTGTACGGCTCCGACGAGCCGGAGCACCCCAAGGCGGCACCGCCCTCGTACAGTCCGCCGACCACCCTCACGCCGCCGGCCTACAGTCCACCGGCCTACAGTCCACCGGCGGTGCCGTCCGAGACGCCGTCCGACGAGCCGTCGACGGCGGCGCCGGTGTTCGACCCGCAGCCGGGGCAGTGCGTGAAGAACACGGGCACCGCCCAGAAGCCGCGCCTGCTGATCTCGACGTGCACGTCGGGTCACTACAAGATCGTCGACCGCATCGACGGCACCACCGACATCAAACGGTGCGACTCGACCGACTACACGTACGCGGTCTGGTTCAACGAGCCGAAGTACGTGCTGTGCATGAAGGGCGTCTGAGGGAGCCGCCCGGCGCCCCGGGCGGCCCCTGACGCTCAGTGATGCGCCGGTGCCTCCTCGGCGCGATGGTCCGGGACGAACCGGTAACCGACGTTGCGGACCGTTCCGATGAGCGATTCGTACTCCGGGCCGAGCTTCGCCCGCAGCCGTCGTACGTGCACGTCGACGGTGCGGGTGCCGCCGAAGTAGTCATAGCCCCAGACCTCCTGGAGCAGCTGGGCCCGGGTGAAGACCCGGCCCGGATGCTGCGCGAGGTACTTCAGCAGCTCGAACTCCTTGAACGTCAGGTCGAGCACGCGCCCGCGCAGGCGGGCGCTGTAGGTGGCCTCGTCGATCGTCAGCTCGCCGCGACGGATCTCGCCGGGCACGTCGTCCGGCTCGGCGGCCGTGGTGCGCCCCACGGCCAGCCGCAGCCGGGCCTCGACCTCGGCCGGACCCGCCGTCTGGAGCAGCACGTCGTCCAGACCCCACTCGGGTGTGAGCGCCGCGAGACCGCCCTCGGTCACGATGGCGAGCAGGGGTACGTCCAGTCCCGTGGTGCGCAGCAGCCGGCACAGGCTCTTGGCCTGCGCGAGATCGCGGCGAGCATCAACGATCACCACGTCGGACGGGGGCGCGTCCATCAGAGCCACCCCCTCGGCCGGAGCCACGCGGACCGAGTGGAGTAGCAACCCGAGCGCCGGCAGTACTTCGTCGGACGGCTCGAGCACGTTCGTCAGTAGCAGCAGAGTGCTCAATACGGCCTCCTCGCTTGGCGGCCCCCAGAAAGACGTCGAGGACCCGAGGGCAGCGCTGCCCGGATCCCTACTACGGGAGGATATCCAATGACGGTCGGCAGCTCATCACCGAGTGGTGTAGACCATAGAAAGGGGTGACCCATGGCGAAGGGCCTGATCAGATATTGGGCCGCCGCACGGGCGGCGGCCGGTGTCGCCGAGGAGCCGTACGACGCGGCGACGCTCGGGGAGGCGCTGACGACGGCGGCCGCCGGCCGGGGCGACGATTTCCAGCGCGTGATCGCCCGTTCCTCCTTCCTCATCGACGGCGACCCGGCCGGCACCCGCGACCCGGCCTCCGTCGACCTTCCCGACGGCGCCACCGTCGAGGTCCTGCCTCCGTTCGCCGGCGGATAGCCGGGCCGCCCCGGCCTCCGGCGGACGTCCGGCTCGTCAGGACGGGCGGAAGTTCGCGTTGGCGCGGGCGATCCGCGTCCCGTCCGAGGTCATCAGGCCCTCGATGTAGCGGGTGTCGATCCCCTCGAGGAACTCCACCGACCTCAGCTGACCGGAGGGGCGGCCGCCACCGGGAGCGCGGATCCGGTACACGTTCCCCGCTCCGCGCGGTGTCCGCCGCGCGGTGAGCCAGCGGGGCGAGGCGAAGACGACGCGGCCGTGACCGCCGGAGGGCCGGAAGCCCTCGGTGAACACGACGTCCGCGGAACGGCCGTCCCCTCGGTAAAGGGTTCTCGTCCCGCCGACGTGCGCCCGGGGGAGGGCGTGGAGATAGTCGAACCGGAGCCGGGCCCGCCACGAGACGCTGCCGGCGGGGGCGGCCGCCATCGGCCCCATCCGGAATCCGTGAAAGAACCGCGTCGCGACGTCGAACACACCGGTTGCCGAGGCCGCCATCACACGGTCGGCATGGAGGCGCGGGACATCACGCGGTCACCCTATCGACCGGGACGCGTGTAGCACGGTGGAGCGATTCGACGCCCGCGGACGTCATCACCGGAGGTGACTCGCCGGAGCTTCGGCCGCCGGTAGTGTGATCACGAATCGGCGACGGGAGAGACATGCGCAAGGTACTGGTGGTCTTCCTGATCTTGCTGATCGGGCTGGTCATCGCCGCCGATCGGATCGGGCTGTGGGTCGCGCAGGACCAGATAGCCAAGGAGGTCGCGTCGCAGTACGGCCTCGACCACAGGCCCAAGGTCAAGATCAAGGGCTTCCCCTTCCTGAACCAGGCGCTGAACGGCAGGTACGGCGAGATCGACGTCAACGTCGGCGACGTGACCCAGCTCGGGGTGCACCTGACCGACACCGTGGTCACGCTGAAGGGCGTCGACGCGCCGCTGTCCGACGCCCTCCACGGCGACGCCTCGAAGATGGTGGCCGACACCGCGACCTCCACGGCGACCGTCTCCTACGCCGACGTCAACAAACAGGCACCGCGCGGGATGAAGGTCTCGGCCAAGGGCAAGGAGTTGCAGGTGCACGGCCCGGTGACCGTCCTCGGCATCAGCCGTACGCTCAGCGCCACCGTGTCCGTGAAGCCCTCCGGACGTAAGATCCGGGTGCTGCCGCAGACGGTCGACGCCGGTGGCGCCACGATCCCCGTCGCGCTGGTCCAGCAGGCGTTCACCTTCACCATGCCGGTGAAGGGCCTCCCGCCGGACACCACCATCAGCGACGTCCAGATCCAGTCGGACGGACTGCGCGTCACGACCACGGGCAAGCACGTCAACCTCGAGAGCCTCGCCGAGCGCTGACGGGCCCCGGCCCGTTCGGATCAGTCCAGAACCGTGCGACTTACGGTGAACCTACCGCCGTTTCGATACGTGTCTGGAGTGTGGGACCGACTGCGAACGAGGGGCTTCTCCGCGCCCTGTACGCCGAACACGGGGGGCCGCTCCTGGGTTACGTCCTGCGCCTGACCGAGGGTGATCGGCATCAGGCGGAGGACGTGGTCCAGGAGACGTTGCTGCGTGCGTGGCGGCATCCGGAGGCGCTGGACGGCCGGCCGATCCGGCCGTGGCTGTTCACGGTGGCCAAGAACCTCGTCCTCGACGCCCACCGGGCGCGCCGGTCGCGTCCGCCCGAGACCGGTGAGGCCGGGCTCGCGGCCGTTCCGGCCACCGACGAGATCGGCCGCGCACTGGAGTCGTGGACGTTCGCCGAGGCGCTCGCCGACCTGAGCCCCGAGCATCGGGCGGTGCTCATCGAGACCTACTACCGGGGGCGGTCCGTCGCCGATGCGGCGGCGACGCTCGGCGTGCCGCCCGGCACCGTGAAGTCGCGGTCCTACTACGCGCTGCGCGCGCTCAAACTCGCACTGGAAGAACGGGGGTTGGCGCCATGACATCGAGCACCGAATGCTCGCGGCTGCGGCTGTCGCTCGGTGTGTACGTCCTCGGCGCCATCGAGCCCGCGGAACGCGCCGAAGTGGACGCGCACCTGGGTGTCTGCCGGCGCTGCCGGGACGAGCTCGCGTCGCTGGCCGGCCTGCCCGCCATGCTCGGGCGGGTCACCGAGGAGCAGGTCGAGCAGCTCGCCCCGCCGCCCGCGGAGCTCCTGGAGTCGGTCCTGGGCAAGGCCGCGAACGAGAACCGCGCCCGGCGACGCAGGGAACGCGCCCTGTGGATCGCCGCCGCGGCCGCGCTGATCGTCGTGGTCGGCGTCGGCGTCCGGGCGACGATGGGGAGCGGCGGCACCGTCGCCGAACGCCCGCCGCTGCCGCCCCGCCCGCCGGCCGCGACCACCGCCCCGACCACGACGGTGAGCACCAAGGACCCGGCTACGGGCGTCCGCGCCCAGATCGACATGCAGCCCAAGCTGTGGGGGACCGCGTTCACCGTACGGATGAGCGGCGCGCCGGCGGGCTCTCACTGCCATCTGGTCGCGACGGACAAGAAGGGCCGCAAGGACATCGCGGGCGGCTGGGAGGTGCAGTACCTCGACGGCTCCGCCAGCTTCGCCGGCTCATCGATGATCCAAAGAAGCGATCTCGCCTCGGTCGAGGTGCTCACCACCGAGGGACGGCGGCTGGTACTCGTGAAACTCTGAGGGAATGCCGGGGGCGGCACACTCCTTGGAGTAGATGATGATCGGTCTTTACGTCGCGCTGGCGGCACTCGCCATCGCCACCGCGCTCGGCCTGGTGTGGCGGAGCCGCGGCGGCGTGCTGCGCGAACGCCCGGAGCGGAAGGACGGCGAGGTGGAGCGTCTCGGCGAGACGGAGCTGGGAGCGTCGCTGGGCGCGCGGGCGACGCTGGTGCAGTTCTCGTCGGCGTTCTGCGCTCCGTGCCGGGCGACCCGGCGGGTCCTGACCGAGGTGACGGACCTGGTCGACGGTGTGGCCCACATCGAGATCGACGCGGAGTCCCATCTGGACCTCGTTCGCCGCCTCAACATCCTGCGCACTCCGACGGTGCTCGTGCTGAACGCCGACGGGGACGTCGTCCGCCGCGGATCGGGGCTTCCCCGTAAGGCCGACGTCGTCGCCGCCCTGGGTGAGACCGTCGCCTGAGCAGGGCTCACGATGAATCCCATGGCACTGTCATCGCAGATCAACGCGAAATTTGTGATCTCGATGGGCGAGATGGCATTTTACGCGGAGCGAGACGCCGCTTACTATCGTGTCGTGCGATCCTGGACAGAGCTGCTGACCAAGCGGCGGGCAGTCGACTTCTGCCGCGTCGCGACGGCGCTCTGTCGTACGGCCTGAGCTGGTTGGCCCTCTCGTAGCCCGTCTCACTCGCCGTCGTCATCAGGAGCATCTTCCGATGCAGGTCGACCCTAGAGGCCAGCGTTTCGCCGCGGTTCTCACAACCATCGTCCTGATCGTCGTTTTGGTGACCAGCAGCTGGCTGCTGCTGGCGGCACAGGCCGTGGTGTTCCTCATCGGAGTCCTCTTCGGTCTCCGGAGCGCTCCGTACGGCCTGATCTACCAGGCGCTCGTCCGCCCTCGGCTCGGCTCGCCCAAGGAGCTCGAGCCGGAGGCCCCGCCCCGCTTCGCGCAGGGGGTGGGTGCGGTGTTCGCCCTGGCAGGAGTGGTCGGGTACGCCCTGGGTATCCCGGCGCTGGGGATGACCGCCACCGCGTTCGCGCTGGTCGCGGCCTTCCTCAACGCCGCCTTCGGGCTGTGTCTGGGCTGCGAGGCCTATCTGCTCATCCGCCGGCTCACCCCTGGGCGAGCGACGTCCTAGGACGCGTTCGCCTGGCTCGTGACCATGCCGCGAGTGCCCGTAAGACCCGTAATGCCACTCCAACTAGGAGGACCACAGCATGAGCCGCTCCGACGTCCTGGTCGACGCCGACTGGGTGCAGGCGCACCTCGATGACCCCGGGATCGTCCTCGTCGAGGTCGACGAGGACACCAGCGCGTACGACAAGGGCCACATCCGTGGCGCCGTCCGTATCGACTGGAAGACCGAGCTGCAGGACCCGGTACGCCGCGACTTCGTGGACAAGACCGGCTTTGAGCACCTTCTTTCGGAGAAGGGCATCGCCAACGACGACCTGGTCGTCCTCTATGGTGGGAACAACAACTGGTTCGCCGCGTACGCGTACTGGTACTTCCGCCTGTACGGCCACCAGAACGTCAAGCTGCTCGACGGCGGCCGCAAGAAGTGGGAGCTGGACTCCCGCGACCTCGTCCAGGACACGCCGTCCCGGCCGAAGACCGACTACACCGCCAAGGAGCAGGACGCCGCGATCCGCGCCCTCCGCGACGAGGTCGTCGACGCGATCGGCGACAAGAACCTGGTCGACGTCCGCTCGCCGGACGAGTTCTCCGGCAAGCTGCTCGCCCCGGCGCACCTGCCGCAGGAGCAGGCGCAGCGCGGCGGCCACATCCCGACGGCCCGCAACATTCCTTGGTCGAAGGCTGCCAACGACGACGGCACGTTCCGCTCCGACGAGGAGCTGCGCGAGCTGTACGAGGAGGCCGGCGTCGACCTGTCCAAGGCGACGATCGCCTACTGCCGCATCGGCGAGCGGTCGTCCCACACCTGGTTCGCCCTGCACGAGCTGCTGGGCCTGCCGGACGTGAAGAACTACGACGGATCCTGGACCGAGTACGGATCGCTCGTCGGTGTACCGATCGAGCTGGGGGAGGCGAAATGACGGACGGCTGCGGGGCACCGGCTCAGACGGCGAGCCTGCCCGCCACAGTGGATCTGACGAACGAGGCGGTCATCCAAGGCACCGTCGTACGCGGAGGTGACGTCGTCTCCGGCGCGTACGCGCGGCTGCTCGACGCGACCGGCGAGTTCACCGGCGAGGTCGTGACCAGCGACGAGGGCGTCTTCCGGTTCTTCGCCGCGCCCGGTGACTGGACCGTGCGCGTACTCGCGCCGGGCGGGGTCAGCATCGACTCCGCGGTGACGGCGCAGACCGGTGAGGTCGCCAATCTCAAGGTCGCCATCTAAGGCGCTGAGAGCACGAGAGATCCCGCCGTCCGTCAGGACGGCGGGATTTTTTTTACTTCGAATCGCTTGAAATCCTGATCCGGGCGACCGGGGGTTAGCCGCTACGATCGCGTATTGTGCTGCGTTCGTCCCCCGTGACCCTGCCCTGGACCACGCTTCGGCTGGCCGGGCGCTTCGCGGTGCCGCTGGCGCTCTGGTTCACGGTCGGCCAGGTCCTGCGTTATCTGCTGTTCCTCGGGGGCTACCACTTCGGGCTGCACCACGCGTCGGTGCCGATCTTCGTCATCAGCCTGATCGTCATGGTCACGCTCGGGGTGACGGTGGCGATGCTGCACAGCGTCAAGGACGGCCTGCCCGGGGTCAAGAAGCGTGAGCTCGACGAGTCCCTCACCTCCTGGACGGCGGCGGAGGAGGAGACGATCCTCGACGCGCTGACGCGCGCACTGCTGCCGTTCATGATCTTCTACCTGGCCTGGAACTGGTTCACCCAGGACGCCCAGGACTTCGAGCAGTCGGCGGCGGGCCGGGGCAACGCGCAGGGCGGCATCTTCGGCCAGATCCAGGCGATGAAGCTGACCATCGCCCTCGACCACCACGTCTGGGTCGCGATCGCGCTGACCGCGACCTTCCTGGTGCTGAAGTTCATCGCCGAGCGCCTCGCCGAGCCGCGATGGCCGCGGTTCGGCGGTATCACGGTCGCGCTGTTCGAGGTGAACTGGACGCTCTTCGGCCTGTTCACCGTCAACAAGGCCCGTGGCGACCTGACGGGCTGGATCACGAACCGGGTCTTCTGGCACTGGCTCGGAGAGATCAGCGGACCGGCGTTCGGCTGGTTCGACGCGCTGTGGCCCTCGTTCAAGGAGGCGGTGCTCGGCGGACTCGTCTGGCTCGTCATCGCCGGTGTCGTCCTCGGCGTGGACGCCGACGAGGAGACCCAGCTCGGCCGTGGCCGGGTCGGCCGCGGGCTCGCCTCGGCCAGCGGCATGGACCGCCCGCACACGCCGTGGGAGGTCATCACGCGCGAGTGGCGCGACAAGTGGCTCCCGACCGTCTACGGCTTCCGGATGGTCTTCCGCTCGGGGCTGTTGCCGTTCATGGTGTTCTGCGTCCTGTTCACGGGGCTGGACGACGGTGCGCTTCTGCTCCAGCGCGGCGTCTATCACCTGCTCGGGCCGCACCCCATCGCCTACTGGATGCCGGCTCTCGGCGTCGTCTACTTCTTCGCCGAACTCCTCCACCAGGTGCTGCGCGTCTGCCTGATGGCCGCGGCGTTCGACATGGTCGTCACCCGGGTCAGTGAGCGAAGCGCAACACCTGCGTCGGACCCGACGGCTTCCGCGTCATCAGCCCGCCAGATCGTGCCTCGAGTACGACCGAGCTGACCAGGCCCGCGGGCACGGTCGCGGTGACCGACACCTGCGACACGGTGCCGACGGCCGGTTTGAGATCGGGGTCGGTCTCACCGCCGGCCGACCACACGTGCCCCGCGCGGTCGCGAAGCGTGTACGCGATCGTCGGCAGTTGCTTGACGCCCTGGGCGTCGAGGGGCTGCGCGTCCACGACGAGCTTGAGATGCGCGGAACCGGCCGGCGCGCCGGTGCTCTTCGAGTCGGTCGCGTCGCGGCCGAGCAGCCGCAGCCTCACCCGGCCGAGCGTGCCGGTGCCGCCACGGCGTACGACGGTCACGCTCTCGTTCGTCTGGTACCCCACCGACTGGTGCTCCGTGTCGATCCACTTGACCGCGAGGAATCCGGGGACGAGCAGGATCACCGCCGCCACCTCGATCGCACGCCGTGAGCCGTTGCCCGGCCGACGGCGCCGCTCGATCGGGTCCGGGACCGTCTCCTCGAGCGGATCCCGTATCGTCCACTCCATCGGGTCATGGCTCATGAGTCCTCCTTCGCCGGGCTCATGATGTCTTCAGCTCATAGTCGGGGGTGGGGTGGGAGGCCAGCCGCGCGGCCTGGTCGCCACTGATCCCCAGGTCGACCGACGTCTCACCGCTCAGGTTGTTGATGAGGTCGGCGGTCCCGACCACGAGGCGCGCGCCGGCGAGCCGGTCCTTGGGGATCTCGAAGATGAACGTCGCCGGCGCCCACAGCATCGGCTGGAACTCGCTGCTGGTGTCCGGCAGGTCCGCCCGGCCGCTCTCGTCGTACGCCACGCCGCCTCGCGTGACCAGCCGCACGTGGCCGGGCGTGAACGGCTTCTTGTTGCTCTTGATCTGGGTCTGCACGATCACGAAGACGCCCAGGCTCTTCATGACCTTGCCCTTGTCCAGGAACGACGGCTTGCTGATCGCACTCGCCACGTCGACCTTGGCGACCTTCACGCTGAAGTCCGTCGTGCCGACGGCCGTACCGATGCGTCCCTTGCTGACCAGGGGGTGCTGCAGGCGCGCCTCGATGTGCGGTTTGACGCTGTAGAGCCACATCGTCAGCGCCGCCAGTCCGGCGGTCAGCACGGCCGCCACGGCCTTTCGTGCCATGGTCATGATGTCGCTCCCAGGCGTACCGGCACCTTCACCTCGGCCTTGACGGGGGACTGCTTGGTCACGCTCCAGTAGTACTCGTCGGTGGTGAAGCTCTGGCCGTACTCCCACAGGCGCAGTGCCACGGTCAGCGTACGCGGCGGGGTGGCGCTGCCCAGCTTCCACACGGCCTGCACGACGACGGGCAGCCGTGGATGGATCTCACTGGTGTTCTGCCCGTCGACGTCGCCCTCGGAGGCCATCAGATCGGGCTCGGCGTACTTGCCGGGTTTGGGCTCGGCGGCGACGCCCCCGATGAACGAGCTGACGCCGTACGACTGGTCGCCCAGGTCGGTGACCCGCATCCGGACGATGAGGAGGTTCTCCAGCGGATCGAAGGAGCTCAGCTTCATCCGCCCGAACCGCGCGTCCAGGATCCGGACGTCGAACAGCCCCTGGTTCACGGTGCGTCCCGCGACACTCTGGCCCGGCCCGCCCGGCTGCGCCCGCAGCCCGCCGGCCGCCCCGGTTATCGCGACGAGCACCACGAGAACCCCGGCGATGATCAGTACGACCCGCAGCCGGTGGCGGGGCTTGTTCACCTCGTCCGGCGGAGGCGGGGCCACCGGCTGGTCGTAGTAGACGTTGATGGGCCCCTCTCCGACAGGAGAGAGACCAGGCGTGCCGTGTTCTTCGCTTCGCTCATTCATGGGATCACCGCGTCAGATCGGCAGCGCTTCCGCGCCGGAGAGCGCCGCCCGGTGGTAGTCCGGCAGCGAGGTTCCGGCCGTGTACGCCTCGACCTGCGGAGCCGCCTCTCCCGCCTCGGCCAGGGCCCGTTGCAGGAGACCGGTCACCTCGACCGGGTCGGCACCCGCCGGGGTCTCGGCGAGATACACGCGGCGGAGCGGCTGCAGAGCGGTCGGCGGGTAACGCCACACACGCCAGAGCCCGCTCACGGTCGTCTTCCGCGCGGCGTCCACCGCGGCCTGGTCGATCTCGTCGACCACGCGCGGCCCGACGCTCCACGGGGACACCGGGGCGAACTCGCCCGGCGGCGGCTCCATCCGCTGCCGTATCCCCGCGTCCACCAGGGACGGGTCGTCCCCGTACCCGGCCAGCAGGCGCCGCAGGCGCTCGGCGTCCTGGGCGGAGTAGGGAACCAGACCGGTGTCGACGGCGCCCGCGATCAGCTCGGCGAGCTCGTCCAGCCGCCCGGCGGCGAGGAGCTCGCGTGCCCGGGCCAGGTCGTCGTCGGCCAGCCACCCCGCGAGCCGGAGCAGCACGTCGTGCCATTCCGCGCGGGCGCCGGGCGGATGCTCGGACATCAGCGACTCTCCTGTCGGTGAACGGTCATCGGGGCGGCTGGGGTGGTCGTGGAGGCGGGAATGGCGGCGGGGCCGGCGCGCCTACCACCGATCTCAGCATGTCGTACGCGCGCTGGGCGATGTCCGTCCGGAGTCTCAAATCCTCCGGGCCGACGCCCAGCAGGACGTCCGGCGGCCATGCGCGCCCCGCTCGGACGTCGGCCAGCAGCATATGGAATGCCGGGTCGTTATTGACGGCGTATGCGATCTCGCGCACCGTCGCTTCGCTCCTCGCCTGCCCGTTCATCTGCGCGCTGTACCGGAGGCGGTTGCCGAGTTCCCTGGCCTCCGAGAGGCGGGCGTAATCCTCCATCTTGCTTTGACTGGCCATCGAGCTTGCCTCCGCGTCACGGAGTGTCCGCACGGGGTTCGCCGCCCAGTAGGTGTCTCGAGGGGTGGTGAGGACCAACGCGGTCTCGCTGTTGACCCGTCCATACCCCAGATCGTCGACGACCTTGGCCACTTCGGGAGGGAGGGGGCCGATCGTGTCGAAGCGGAGGTAGTCGTTTCTGCTCACGCCCATGAGACCGAGCCACTCATCGACTGCGAGGGGGCCGCCGCGCTTCAGTGATGGGTCCATCACCACCTCGACGACGTGACCACTGGGATGCTGGACCAGGACGACGGGCGCGACGTGATAGTTCCAGGTGATGTTCCTCGGGTCTCCCCAGACGGCGCCTGCCGCGGTATCGGCCTGGACCCGGAGCGAGGAAGTGGGGTGAGCGCGGACGGCGAACACCTTCCGTGAGTTGTAGCCCCACTCGGAAAGCTGCTTCGCCATGCGGTGCGCCCGGTCGTAACAACCGTCCTCCGGGTGGCCGAACGGGATCCGGGCCTCGCCGCCGTCCTGCGTTCTGAAGGTCGCGGTGGAGAGCCGGTCATAGACGCCCTGTGCCTCGGGGATCGAGAGCACGGAGGTCTCCAGGAGACTCTCGCCGAGGAGATGCGTGAGGTAGCTACGCTCCGAGGAGTACCCGAAGCGGTCCCTTATATGGTCGATCGGATCGGCGCCGTAGTGGCCTCGGTAGTTGTCCTGGAGCCGCCAGATCTCGTCGGGCTTCCGGCCGGCACGGCTGAGCAGTTCGCTGATCCGTGGGCCGTCGCGGAGCGCGATCGCGTTGTGGAGGTCTCGGGCGAACTGCGGATCTTCCACCCGTGTGTACGCGGCCTGTTGCGCCTGCCAGTGGCCCGTCGCCGGGTCGGGAAACAGGTGCTGGAAGTAGGGCGCCGGATCGAAGTCCAACCGCCCCTCCGAGCGCGCCCGGTCGATGTCGGACCAAAGGTCGCGTCCTGTGGCCTGGCGGTAGGCCTCGTTCACCCTCTGGGCCGAGACTTGATCTCCTTTGAGCTCGTGGAGGCGGGCCAGAACGCCGCCGCCCTCGACGGTCCGCGAATACAGCGCCTTCCGTAGATCGCCGGCCAGCCGGACCGGATCCGCCGCGCGCGACGGCAGGACGGAACCGAGCCGCTGCTGTTGGTGAAGATCGCGAAGAATGTGCGGCGGCACCTCGGGCGGCGGCGAGACGTCGTTGTACCCGGCGCGGTGCAGCGTGTCCTCCAGGGCGGAGCGGTGCACGATGGGCGGAGGCGGCTTGGGGAGGGACGGGTCCGTCGGCGTCGTGGGCGTGCTGGAAGCGTTGTGGGACGCGGTGTGAGACGGCGGTTCGGTGGCGCCCTCGGGGGGCCGTCCGACGGGCGGCGGGCCGGTGGGCCTGGTGTCGGTCGCGCCGCGCGGGTCGAGCAGGGGGGCCACCGCGGGGCCGTCCGTCTTGTCGTACGGGCGGCCGGACGCGCCGTTCCCGGGAGTGGTCATATCTGGCGGCGGGCCGAAGCCCTTCGTTTCGCCGTGTGGCGGGACGGCGGTCGGCCGTCCACCCTCACCGGGCCGGTGGGGTGCGGGAAGTGGCATGTCGGGCCGGGTCCCACCGCCCGGAGC
>NZ_JBHLZP010000218.1:0-12913 GCF_042429965.1 Actinoallomurus acaciae | reverse complement strand
GGGCGGCCGGTGTGGCCGCCCGCGCCCTGACGGGCCTCGGACGGGCCGCCCTGGCGTTTCCGGTGCGAACCCCCGAGGCGGCGGAGGCCGTGGCGGTGGGCGGCCTGCTCGGCGCGTACGCCTTCACGGGCTACCGCGCCGCCGCCGGCCGCGAGGAACCCGTCGGTGAGCTGGTGATCGTCGCCGACGACGCGGTACGGGCCGGTATCCGGCGCGGCACCGTGATCGGGCAGGAGCTGAACCGCTGCCGCGACCTCGTCAACGCTCCGGCGAACGACCTGACGCCGGAGGCCTTCGCCGACGCCGTACGGGCGGCCGGAGAGGAGCACGGGCTCGCGGTCGACGTGCTCGACGAGAAGGCCCTCGCCGCCGGTTCGTACGGAGGCATCCTCGGCGTCGGGCAGGGATCGGTCCGCCCGCCGCGCCTGGTCCGGATCGCGCACACCCATCGCGACGCGCGGCTGCGCCTCGCCTTCGTCGGCAAGGGCATCACCTACGACTCGGGCGGCATCTCGCTCAAGCCGGTCGGCTTCAACGAGATCATGAAACGGGACATGGCCGGCGCCGCCGCCGTGTTCGCCGCCGTGGTGGCCGCCGCCCGGCTCGAACTCCCGGTCGACGTCACGGGCTGGCTCGCCCTCGCCGAGAACATGCCGTCCGGTTCGGCCACCCGCCCCGGCGACGTGCTGCGGATGTACGGCGGGCGGACCGTCGAGGTACTCAACACCGACGCCGAAGGACGCCTGGTCCTCGCCGACGCCCTCACGCGCGCCGGCGAGGACGCGCCCGACGCGATCGTGGACGTCGCCACGCTGACCGCCGCGATGAAGATGGCCCTGGGGCACCGCATGTTCGGCGTGATGTCCGGGAACGACGCCTTCCGCGACCAGGTCGTCGAGGCCGCCCGGCGCTCCGGGGAGCAGGCGTGGCCGATGCCGCTGCCGCCCGACCTGCGCCCGAGCCTGGACTCCCCCGTGGCCGACATCGCCAATATCGGCGAGCGCATGGGAGGAGGCCTCGTCGCCGGACTGTTCCTGAAGGAGTTCACGCCGGACGGCACGCCGTGGGCCCACCTCGACATCGCCGGCCCGGCCTTCAACGAGAGCGCGCCGTACGGCTACACCCCGAAGGGCGGCACGGGGGCCGCCGTACGGACCCTGGTGCGGCTGGCCGAGGACGCCGCGGCCGATGGGCCGCGATGAGGGTCCTCTACCAGGTCGACGCGTTCACCCGCACGCCGTACACGGGGAACCCGGCGGGGGTGGTGCTCGGCGCGGAGGGCATGCCGGACGACGAGATGCTCGCGGTCGCGCGGGAACTCGGCAACTCCGAGACGGCCTTCGTCCTTCCCGCCGACGCCGACGACCATGACGTACGCGTCCGGTTCTTCACCCCCACGACGGAGGTGCCCACGTGCGGGCACGCGACCGTGGGGGCGCACTTCGCCCGTGCCGTCGAGTACGCCCTGCCGTCGTGCTCGTTCGTCCAGCGGACCGGCGGCGGGCTCACCCAGCGCGTCGAGATCCACCGCGACGGCGACCGCGTACGGATCGGGATGCGTCAAGGAGTCGCCACCTTCGGTCCCGAACTGCGCGGTGACCAGGTCGACCGGCTCCTGCGCGCGCTCGGAGCCGGCCCCGGCGACCTGCCGGACGACGGCCCCGTCGAGGTCGTCTCCACCGGCCACTCCAAGGTGGTCGTGCCGCTGCGGGAACGCGCCGTCGTGGACGCGCTGCGCCCCGATCCGGCGGCGTTGACGGCGCTCAGCCGCGAGGTGGGCAGCAACGGGTTCTTCGTCTTCGCCCGCTCCGCCGGCGGACCCGGCCCGCTCACCTGGGCGCGGATGTTCGCACCCGCGATCGGCATCGCCGAGGACCCGGTGACCGGCAACGGGCACGGCCCCCTCGGCGCCTATCTCCTGCGGCACGGCCTCGCGCCGGCGCCGGGCGGCCGCCTGGCGTTCACCGGACGTCAGGGGGCGGCGATGGGACGCCCCGGCGACGTCCGGGTGCTCGTCGAGGTGCGGCCCGGCGGCGCGTTCGAGGTCTCGATCAGCGGCGACGCGGCGGTCGCGTTCCGCGGCGAGCTCGGCCCGCCGCGTCCTCGCCCGTGAACGTCTCCCGGGGCCCGCTCTGGCGCGAACGACGGTTTCGGGGCACCGTACGGTAGGCCCGCGTCCCTACCGACGAGTCCTCGCGAGGTCGATTCGATGCCCCGAAGCGCAAACGACGTCAGCCGTCCCCCACTTTCGGCGCGGATCCAGAAGACCGCCATGCGGCTCACCTTCCGGCTCCCCGAGCCCGTCAAGCGGCGCATCGCCGGACCCGCCGTCCAGATCGACGGCCTGACGCTGGGCCTCGACGCGCAACTGCTGACCGAGATGAGCCGGCGCGTCGGCTTCTCCCTCGTCGTCAACGAATCGCCGGAGGAGTCCCGCGCGGCCATGGAGAACGGCCGGTACACGCTGGCAGGGCCGCGCTACAAGGACGTCGTCCGCGAGAACCTGGCCATCGACAGCGCCCACGGCGACCTCCACGCGACCCTCTACACGCCGAGCCGCCTCACCGCGCCCGCTCCCCTGCTGGTGTTCTTCCACGGGGGCGGGTGGGCCATCGGCAGCCGAAACTCCTATGACTCCCTCGTGTCCTTCCTCGCGCACCACGCCCGCGTGAAGATCATGTCGGTTGACTACCGCCTGGCGCCCGAGCATCCGTTCCCGGCCGCCTTCGAAGACGCGGTGGCCGCGTTCGAGCACGCTCACCGGCACGCCGACGACCTGGGCGTCGACCGGGCCCGCACCGCCGTCGGAGGCGACAGCGCCGGTGGCCAGCTCGCCGCCGTACTCGCCCAGGTCACCGCCCGTGGGGAGGGCCCGCGCCCGTCACACCAGTTCCTGTTCTATCCCGCCACCGACCTCACCGGTCGCCGCCCCTCGCGCGACCTGTTCGCCGATGGGCTCATCCTCACCGACCGCGACATCAGCTGGTTCGCGGACCAGTACGCCGCGGCCGCCGATCGGTCCGACCCGCGGCTCTCCCCGCTGCTGGGCGAGGTGGACGCCTCGATCCCGCCGGCCTACATCGCGACCGCCGGGTTCGACCCGCTGCGCGACGAGGGCGAGCGATACGCGGAAAAACTGCGGCAGGCCGGTGTGGAGGTGACCCTGCACCGCGAGACCGACCTCGTCCACGGCTACCTCACCTTCTTCGCCGTCGCAGCCCGCTTCCGGACGGCGACCCTGGAGGCCGCGCGCGCCATCCACGACCGCCTGCACGCGGCCTCCGAGATCAACCGGTCGCCGCAAGATCCCGGGTCCGGACATCACGGGTGAAGGTGCGCCGGTAGGCGGTCGGCGTGGTGTTCAGCGTCCGCCGGAAGTGCAGCCGCAGGTTGGCGGCGGTGCCCAGGCCGCAGTCGCGTGCCACCTGCTCGATCGGAAGGTCGGTGGTCTCCAGCAGTTCCCGTGCCAGGCCGACCCGGGCGGTGACCAGCCATCGCAGCGGCGTCGTGCCCGTCTCTTCGGCGAAGCGGCGCATGAACGAGCGCTGTGACATGCGGGCGTGACGCGCCAGTTCGGTCACCGAAAGCGGCCGGTCGAGGCGTTGCAGCGCCCAGGCACGGGTCTCGGCGAGAACGTTGTCACCGGCCACGGCCACCGGCGCGGGCACGTACTGGGCCTGCCCGCCGTCGCGGTGCGGCGCCGCGACCAGGCTCCGGGCGATCCGGTTGGCCACGACGGCGCCCAGGTCACGGCGCACGATGTGCAGGCACAGATCGATGCCGCAGCACACTCCGGCCGAGGTGAGCACCTCGCCCTCGTCGACGTAGAGAACGTCGCGGTCCACCTGGACGGCCGGGTACTCCCGCTCGAGGTCGTCGATGTGCCGCCAGTGGGTGGTGGCGTGCAGCCCGTCCAGCACCCCGGCCGCGGCCAGCGCGAACGCGCCGGTGCAGATCGACACGACCCGCCGGCGACGGTCGTGGGCCTCGGCCAGGGCGTCGAGCACGACCTGCGGTGGCGACCGTGGCGGCTCGAAGCCGGGCACGATGACGGTGTCCGCCTTGCGGAGCCCGTCGAGCCCGCCGTCCACGACCAGTTCGAAGCCGACGGTGGTCGTCACGCGATCGGTCAGCGCGCACAACGTCACCTCGTACGGGGTCTCCGGACGCGCACCGAACACCTGCGCCGGAATGGCCAGGTCGAGCGGGGTCACGCCGTCCAGCGTCAGCACGGCGACACGATGAACAGCCATGGCAGGATTCTAACGAAAAGGGGCAATGCTGCCACTCGCGGATGCGGCGTGACGGGACGAGCCTCGACGTATGACCGGTTCTGTCCCCGACCACGGCATCCGCAGCCCCCTGTTCGCCACCACGCCGCGGGAGTTCCTCACCGAGCGCGGAGACCTGAACACCGGGGCCGCCCCGGGCCGCCGCCCCGGAAGCGGCACCCTGGCGCTCCTGGCCTCGATGGTCGTCTCCTTCCTGGCCGCCTCCAGCGCGCCGACGCCGCTGTACGCCGTGTACGCGGGGAAATGGCACTTCTCGCCGATCACCACCACCGTCGTCTTCGGCGTGTACTCCATCGCCGTCCTGCTCGCCCTGCTCGTGCTGGGCCGGCTGTCCGACCACGTCGGCCGCCGGCCGGTGCTGCTGGCCACGCTCGCCGCGCAGACGGTCGCGACCGTCGTGCTCGCCACCGCGGGCGCCGTGGACGCCCTGCTCGCGGGCCGCCTGCTGCAGGGCGTCGCCACCGGTGGGGCTCTCGGCGCGCTGGGCGCGGCGATGCTCGACGTCCACCCCGGGCGCGGCGCGCTCACCAACGCCGCCGCGCCGGGAATGGGCACCGGCGTCGGCGTCCTGCTGTCCGGGTTCCTCGTCCAGTACGCGCCGGAGCCCACGCACCTCGTGTATCTCGTGCTCGCCGGTACGTTCGTCCTGCAGGGTGCCGGCGTGGTCCTGATGCCGGAGACCGTCACGCGCAAGCCGGGCGCGCGCGCCGCTCTCAAGCCCGAACTCGCGGTGCCGCCCGGCCTGCGCGGACCCGTGCTCGCCGCCGCACCGATCCTGTTCGCGGTGTGGGCGCTCGCGGGCTTCTACGGCTCGCTCGGCCCGGCGCTCGCGCGGCAACTGTCCGGCTCCCCCTCGGTGGTCGTCGGCGGGCTCGGCTTCTTCCTGCTGGCCGCCGTCGGGTCGCTGACCACGGTGGCGCTCGACCGCACGCCGCCCCGCACGGTGATGCTGTTCGGCATCGCGGCGCTCGTCGTGGCGGCGGTGGGGACGCTGATCGCGGTCGAGCGGTCTTCGACGGCCGGATTCTTCGCCGCCACCTTCGTGGCCGGCATCGGGTTCGGCGCCGGGTTCCAGGGCGGCATCCGCACCGTCGTCCCCCTCGCCGCCCCGCATGAGCGGGCGGGCGTGCTGTCCGTCCTCTACGTCGTCTGCTACTGCGGCATGGGCGTGCCGTCGGTCGCCGCCGGAGTCCTGGTCGTACACGGCGGCGGACTCATCGGCACCGCCCGCGACTATGCGCTGCTCGTCCTCGTACTCGCCCTCGCGGCACTGGCCGGACTGCTGTCGACGAGCCGTTCCGCGCGACGCGGGAGGTGACGGCGTTCCAGGAACGGGGCGAGGAGATCGGGCACCGCCTCCTCGGCGAAGGCCAGGCCGTCGGAGACGGCGACGTCCCGGACCCGGTAGCAGTTCTCACCGGCGGCCGTGGCCGCCCCCAGCGTGAGCAGGCCGGCCCGCAGCTGGAAGATCGAACGCGAGATGCTCCAGCCGACGATGTCGGTGCGCCTCAGCGCCACCGTCGACCGCGCGAAGACGCCGGCCCGGGTCACCAGATGGCCGCCGCGCAGCCCGTGGCCGAGGGCCCGGTAGGCGCCGAACGCCAGCGTCACCACGGCCGGGACCAGCACCAACGTGCAGATCGCCGCCGCGTGCAGGAAGGACGGGGAGAGCCACCCGCCGAGCACGGCCAGTGCGGCGACGACCGGTGCGACCAGGTTCAGCCCGCGCGTGATCCGCCGCCGCAGGGCGGCGCGTGGGTGCGTCCTGAGCCCGGTCGTGGACAACGGGGACTCGCCCTCGGCCAGCACGGCGGCGGCCGCCCCGAGCGCGTCGGCGCGGGGCATCGGCGGCGTGAGCGGACGCCGCCTGCGGTTCTCGTCCCGGTCGCCGAGGTCGGCGGCCACCGCGCTCTCGCGGGCGCCGCCGGCCCAGCGCAGGAGCATCGGCTCGCGGTGTTCCACGCCGCTGAGCCGTCGCTCTTCGATGGTGACCGACCGGGTGCCGAGCAGACCGCGGCGGATCGAGATGACCCCGCCCGCATCCCGTTCGAGGCGATAGCCGTTCCATCCCTCGATGAGGGTGACGGTCGAGACGATGGCGCCGAGCACGACGACCACCAGCAGGGTCGCCAGAATGCCGAACCACAGGGGTACGGATCCGTAGTGCCGCTCGATGTCCTTGACGAGGCCGAGCCGCAGCGGGTCGACCTTCATCTCGTGCAGCGTGCGGTACGTGGTGCCGACCGCGGCCAGCAGCCCGCCCACCCCCAGACGGTCAGCAGTCCGTACCGGACCCAGGCCCAGTCCATCGTGGCGATCGCGTCGTCGTCGGCCGCCGGCCGGCGGCGGTGTCGCGACGGCTCAGGATCACTCGCCGTAGCTCGCCGGCCCGCGCCCGGCCGAGGCCGTCCAAGGTGAGCCTGCGGCCCGACGCGGCGGTCTGTTCGCCGGTGCCGATCCGTACGGAGGTGAGCCCGAAGACCCGCTGCACCGGATTCGCGCTCAGGTCCACGCTGCGGACGCGGTCGAGCGGCAGAGTGCGTTCGCTGCGGAACAGCAGGCCGGAGCGCAGTTCGATCCGCTCGCCGGTGATCCGGTAGCGAGTGGTGAGGAACCGCATCAGGCCGAACCCGGCCACCGTCAGGAACGTGACGAGGATCGACCCGAGGGTGATCAGGGCCTGCAGGCCGAGCCCGCCGCCGGTGATGAGCAGGGTGCCGCCGAAGGAGGCCGGCGGCGCGGCCAGGAGGCTCAGGTGGACCGGGATCAGGCGGACGTCGAGCCGTTCCCAGGGGTTCGCCGGAGAGCCCGGGGTCATACGGCGTCTCCGGGCGTCGCCTCCGTGCACCGGGTTCGGTGGTCTCCCAGCGGTGCACCCGGTAGCGCCAGACGGGCATGGCGGCCGTGTAGGCGAGTCCGGGGACGAGGGTGCCGGCCTGCGACCAGCCGAACCAGGCCCGGGCGGGCGGGCGGGATGGTCAGGTAGAGCACCGCGAGCACGACCGGCAGCGGGAGGGCGAACGGCGAGGACTGGGCGGTCCACCAGCCGATGGCTCGGCGCTCCACCCGGTTCTGGGGCGGACGGAGACTCAGGTCGTTCATGGGGTCTTCCTGTTTCGCGCTCGTCGTTCCGGCCACGTGCGATACCGCCCTACAGCCCGCCGCCGGTGACCAGATCCCCGGCGCGTGCGGCGACGTCGTCGCCCGCGGCGCACAGCTGGTGGCGTTTGGTGAGCAGGGCGTAGGCGATCCGCCGGTGGTGTGGACCCCGCCGGACGGGTCCCGGTGGGCGGGGAGCAGCGCACCGGCGAGCAGTCCGCAGACGGCGCCCACGCCGAGGCCGGTCAGCTGGAGCTTGATCTCATTGTCGCCGGTGGGAATGGTGTGCACGAAAAGCGCGATGACAATGGCGACGGCGGCGAATGCCCGGCACGCAACGTTATGGCCGCGCTCGGCACCGTCGCGACGCCCGAACGGCGATTCGGTTATCCACCGTTCGGTGGACGGCCGGGCCCGGAGACGGCGGAGGCGTCCCGGCCGAGCTGCTCGATGAAGCGCAGGATCCGGGCGTTGACCCGGTCCGCACACTGGCCGGAGACGGCGTGGGTCGCCTCCGGCCACAGCTCGGCCCGCACCCCGGGCATCAGGTCCCGCGCTCGCTGGAAGGCACGGCGGGGGTCGTGAATGATGCTGCGGCCCGCGATGACCACGAGGCTGGGGACGCGGATCGAGCGAAGCCGGTCGTCGGAGAACGGCCGCGGCTGGGGAAGCGCGACCCGATAGTGCCGCATGCCCTCGGCGATGACCCGCGCCACCGGGTCGTGCACGTCGACCTGGCCCCGCCCGTCGACGTAGGCGATGAACCTGGGCAGCGCGCGGTCGGCCATGAACGGCAGAAGTGTGGGGATCGTGCGAAGCACCGTGCCGAGGGGGATGCGCGCGAAGGTGGCGGCCGGGTCCAGGAGAGTGAGCGACGCGACCCGCCGCGGCGCCCGCACCGCGTAGTTGCAGGCCGTCCACCCGCCTGCGGACATGCCCACCAGGTGCGCGGCCTCGATCCCGAGTTCCTCCAGGGTCGCGGTGAGCCATGCCGCCTGGTCGCCGGCGTCTCGTACCGGGGCCGTCTGCACGCTGCCGCCCGGCTCGCCGAGCAGGTCCACCGAGAGCACGCAGTGGCGTTCGGCCAGCGCGGCGATGTTGGGCCGCCACATGACGCTCGTGCCGTTCCTTCCGTGCAGCAGTACGAGCGGAACGCCGCCGGTGTCGCCGAACCGGTAGACGCGCACCCGGCCGAACGCGGTGGAGACGTCGTGCCGGTCCGCGGGCTCGGGAAGTGCTCGCATGCCCTGCTCGTAGGCGAGTTCGAACTGGGCGCGGCCGGCCGGCGTCGTGAAGCGGCCGATCTTGGCAGAGGGCATCCGATCCCTTTCGCAATACGATCATATTGTAAACTTCCGCGACGAGCATAGCGGCGGAGAGACGAGGGGACATGCCGAGGCGGGTCGACCACGAGGAGCGTCGAAGGCAGATCGCCGACGCGGTGTTGCGCATCGCGGCCGGCCGCGGCCTGGAGGCGGTCAGCATGCGCGAGGTCGCGACCGAGGCGGGCGTCTCCATCGGCCGGGTCCAGCACTATTTCGCGAGCAAGGATCAGATGCTGGTGTTCGCGGCAGGCCACCTGCGAGAGCACATCGAACAACGCGTCCGGCGGAGCATCGCGGCGGCCGGCCCCGCCCTCACCCCACTGCGGTCGCTCCGCGCCGTCCTGGTCGCGTTGCTGCCGCTCGACCAGGACGGCCGGAACGATGCCCGAGCCGGTGTCGCCGTCCTCATCCGGGCGCTCGGCGAACCCGGGCTCGCCGGGCGATACCGGAGCGGCCGGTCCGACGTCATCGCGGCGGTGGCGGAGCTGCTCCGGTCCGCGGCGGGCGCCGGCGAACTGCGGGACGACCTCGCCCCGGAGCTGGAGGCGAACATCCTGCTCGCGCTCGTGAGCGGACTCGCCTCGGATCTCCTGCTCGGGCACCACACTCCCGAGCAGGCGGCGGCCATCGTCGACCACCAGCTGGAACGCCTGGCCTGAGCGGAGAAGGGACGGTCCGACACGCCGCCCGCACCGGCTCGATGAGGCGTCAGGCCGTGCGGAAGCGCCCCGGGTTCAGGTGGCCGACGGGAAGCGTGGTCCTGCCGTGCCGGACCAGATCGGCCGCGACCTGGCCGAACGCCGGTGCCATGGCCGCCACCGCCTCGCTGACCGGTGAGGTCCCCGGGCGCCACGTTGTGATCGAGGTCGCCGTACGTGTCGGACAGCGCCACCTTTGACGGATCCGCCGTCGAGGCTGGGGATGCCGAACATCCCGACGCCGCGATGCCCGCGGATGAAGACGGGGAAGGCGGCGGCCACGTACGCGGCCGGGTCGTCGGCCACGTACCACGTCATCACGATCTTCCGTGGGGTCACGCGGCCGGCTCGGGTGCGAACCGGGCGGTCCACAGGGCCGGTGATCACGGCCTGGGCGAATCGGTGGTCGCGGCCACCGGCGCGGACGGTCACTCGGTCCGATGAGGGTTCGATCGCCACGACCGGCGTGCCGCTGACGACGCGTGCGCCGAGCCGCCGTGCGCACCGGGTCGCGGAGAGGACGGCGAACCCGGGGCGAAGCACCCCGGCCAGGCGGTCGAGGACGGCGGCCCCGCCGGGGAACAGCGTGTGCTGCCGACCCCGCGCCTCAGGCACTCCAGATGCTCCGCCTCGCGAAGGACTCGTACGCCGGTTCCGTGTGAGAATCGACGGATCAGTGAACCTCGGATGGGGTGCCGGACGTCGGATCCGGTAGAGGAGGTCGTAGCCGTGACGTTCCCCCCATCGTCCCCGCCCGGGCCGTACGTCGTCCGTGAGCGATCCTCGCGCTGGATCCTGGAGCTCCCGGTCGCGGTGGTGTTCGGTGCCGGCTGGTACCTGTTCTCGACACGGGTCGTGCACGCCTCGGCGCTGTTCGCCCTGGCGGGTCTCTGCCTCGTCGGCTACGGCGTCTTCCGGACGATCCGGCCGGCCCCGACGCTGGAGGCCGGGCCCGACGGCTTCCGGCTCGGCAAGGTCAGCGTGCCCTGGACGTCGATCCGGGCGGTCGTGATCGTGCTGCCCACCGGTCGGACCGGGCCGTCTCCCGCCGTCGAGGTCGGGCTGCGCCTGCACCACGGCGCCCCTCTGCCCGCCGGGATGGACAGCGTCGTTTACGACCCGGGCGACTCGAACGCGATGCAGGCCAGCCGGTCCTTCGGGGCGGGCCGCGTCGACCCGGAGCCCCTGGCCGCGGCGGTCGTGGCCTACGGCCGGGTCGCGGTCGTCGAGTCGGCGGCCGGCGCCGAAAGGAGGATCGGATGAACGGCGCGATGCACTACATGCTCTTCCCGATCTTCACGCTGGTCGGCTCGATCTTCGTCGTCCTCGGCATCCGTACGGTGCTGGAGCACCGGCGGTTCCTGCACACCGCGATACGGGTGCCGGGGACCGTCACGGAGCTCCGCACGGAGTACTCATCGAGCTCTTCCTCCTCCTCCAGCACCCGATCGGTCGTCTATCGCCCGGTGCTCCGCTTCACCACGATGGACGGCCGGATCGTCGAGACCACGAGCCCGTTCGCCGCCAACCCGGCGCCCGCACGTGTGGGGGCGTCCCTGCCGGTGCTCTACGATCCCGCGGATCCGACCAAGGCCCGGCAGGCCGGTACGGGCGGCAGCGGCACCTTCCACGGGCTGATATTCACGGCCGTCGGCCTGCTGTTCGCCATCATCGGCGTCATCGGGGACCTGAGCACGTTCACCTGAACCTCGCCGGAGCGCGCCTGGAGTCCTCCGGGGGCGGCGGCGCGCATCCTCGCGACCGGCCGGGGTTCCGGGAAAGTCGTCTCCTGGGCCACCATGAGTCGGCGGCCCGGGTCCGCGCACGACCCCGGGGTCACGTGGACCGGACGGTCGCCCACACGAACACGACCGGCCATGACACCGCCGTCGAGGCTCGACGCCGTTCCGGCCGATGGCGGCGATGGCCGATCGCCGACGCGGCGTCGGAGGAGACCCATGCACGACGAACACCGCTATCTCACCGAGACGCTTCGCGGCCAGCTGACGCGGCTGGAGCGGTTGCTGTCCGCGGACGTCCATCTGCCGGACGGCCTCGATGACGTGCACCTGCCCGCGTGGCTGCGGCGCACCGAGGGTGAACAGCGGCTTCCGGCGTCGCTGGCGGTGGTGGCGGCGATCGTGTTGCAGATCGTGCTGCCCTCCGAGTTCGCGCTCCGGCCCCACCTGCTGCTGCCGGTACTGGAGGTGGCCCTGCTGGTCGGGCTCATCGCGGCGAACCCCGTACGGATCAACCGGGAGTCCCGGGCCCTGCGCGCCGCCAGTCTCGGCATGCTGGCCGCGATCAGCCTGGGAAACGCGGTCTCCGCGATACTTCTCGTACGGCACCTGGTCGACGGCAGCGCCGGAAACAGCGCGGGCGCGCTGCTGGCCACCGGGGCGGCGATCTGGGGGACGAACGTCATCGCGTTCGCCCTCTGGTACTGGGAGTTGGACCGCGGCGGCCCGGCGGCCCGTGCCAAGGGCGAAGATCCACACCCGGACTTCCTGTTCACCCAGATGACCGCCCCGGAGATCACCCCGCCGAACTGGGAACCGACCTTCCTGGACTACCTGTACCTGTCCTTCACCAACGCGACCGCGTTCAGCCCCACGGACGTGATGCCGCTCAGCCGCTGGGCGAAGATGATGATGCTCTGCCAGTCCGCGGTCTCCATCGTGGCGATCGCCCTCGTCATCTCACGCGCCGTGAACATCTTCAAATGACCGGTCGCCGCTCGACCGCACGATGTCCGTCGCCGAGCGCGGCGCTGCAACGCCCGCCCCACCCAGCTCAGCCATGGCGTAGGACGGCTGCGTGTGGTTCGGGGGCGGGCCGCCGCCGCAGTCTGTCCGGCGGCCTCTGCGCGCCGCCGATCAATGACGTTCAGGGCCGCGGAACGCATGGCGGCGGCCCGCGCCGACGCGGGCCGCCGCCCGGAGTCACGGTCTTCGCTGCCGTGGGACGATCGGTGCCTCGTTCTCCTCCTCGCCGGCGGGCGGGCGCGTGCCGGGCGGGAGGGTCTTCACGCGCAGGCTGGAGCAGAACGGACAGGACGGGTCGATCCACGGCGGCATGCTCGCGGTCCCCTTGTGACGCCAGGTGACCACCTGCCCGCCGTGGCCGTCGTCGGCGTGCCACGCCTCGTACACGCTCTCCCAGGCGTGCTGGCACGTCAGGCAGTTGAAGGGCCAGGTCTGAAGGATGATGTGCGGCTCTCGCATGATTTGCTGCGCTCCTGGAATCGGCAGGACGTGCTGGCAGATCACGGTGGGCGCGGAACCCCGTACACGCACGCGAGGATGAGAGGTCACGGCGGCTCGAAGCGGCCGGGACCACGTCGCGGTGTGTCAGGGGTGCGCCGGCGCCGTCACGTACGCGAGGAGCACAGATCGATCAGCAGGCCCGCGCCCGACCGCGCCGCGGGCGGACGCGACCAGCGCTCACCCGAGCGGACGCACGCCGGCCGGGTGGCCGCGCCGGTGTCCGGCGTGGCCAG
>NZ_JBHLZP010000217.1:13082-24968 GCF_042429965.1 Actinoallomurus acaciae | reverse complement strand
GTCCACGCCCTGCTCGGCCTGCTCGACGACCGTGTCGCCGCCGAGGCCCTGACCACGCTCACCACGGTCACGCTCGACGCGGCGCTGCGGGTCGCGATCGAGCGGATCTCGGCGGAGCGCGAGGGCCCGCTCCCGACCCGGTTCGCGATCGTGGCGATGGGCCGGTACGGCGGGTACGAGCTGGGCTACGGCAGCGACGCGGACGTCATGTTCGTGCACGACCCCCTGCCCGGCGCCGACGAGCGCGAGGCCTCGTCCGTCGCGCACGCGGTCGCCGAGGAGCTCCGCCGGCTGCTCGCCCTGCCCGCGCCCGACCCGCCCTTGGCGATCGACCCCGGGCTGCGGCCGGAGGGACGGCAGGGGCCCCTCGTCCGCACCCTCGACTCGTACGCCTCCTACTACCGCCGCTGGTCGGCGCCATGGGAGAGCCAGGCCCTGCTGCGCGCCGTGCCGTTGATCGGCGACGAGGGGCTCCGTGAGCGCTTCCAGGCGCTGATCGACCCGGTGCGGTGGCCGGAGAACGGCATCGACGAGACGGCGCTGCGGGAGATCCGCCGGCTCAAGGCCCGCATGGAGGCCGAACGCCTGCCGCGCGGCGTCGACCGGCGGCTGCACACCAAACTGGGCCCCGGCGGCCTGTCCGACGTGGAGTGGGTGGCGCAGCTGCTGCAACTCCAGCACGCGCACGACGTGCCCGGCCTGCGTACGACCCGGACGCTCGCCGCCCTCGACGCCGCCGTGGAGGCGGACCTGCTCGCCCCCGACGACGCCGAGATCCTGACCGACGCCTGGCGCATGGCCACCCGGATCCGCAACGCGATCATGCTCGTCCGCGGGCGGGCGTCGGACCTGCTGCCGACCGAGCACCACCGCGAGCGCTCGGCGGTGACCAGAGTGCTCGGCTACCCGGCCTCCGGCGCCTTGCTGGAGGACTACCGGCGCCACGCCCGCCACGCCCGTAAGGTGGTCGAGCGCGTTTTCTACGGAGATACCGCGAACACCTGAGCCTTAGGGGACGAATGCTGACTGTCGGATATCGGTGGTCGGGCGTGGCCAAGGCCGGCATCCTCGCGATGCTGCCGCCGCTGGCGGCCGGGTACGCCGCGTACGCCGTGCTCGACGACGGGCCGCTGATCAGCACGCCGTTCCTGGTCGCCTTCGTGTTCGTGGCGCTCGTCTTCGTGCCGCTGTTCCTGCGCGCCGTCGTACGCGCGCTGCGCGGCGCCCCGCTCCTCACGATCAGCGAGGACGGGGTCACGCTGCACTCGGCGCGGGTCGGCCTGCCCTGGTCGAACGTTGCCGAGGTCCGGGTCGAGCGCCGACCCGGCCGCGCGGAACTGCTGGTGTTCGTGCCGGTGGACGCGGGTCAGGTGGAGACCGCGCACCGCGGAACGGCACGGTGGTTCGCCCGCAGCGGCAGCTCACGGGTCGGCGGCCCGATCTTCGTCCGCGCCGACCAGCTGACGCTTCCGCTGGAGGAGGTCCTCGCGGCCGTCCGCCGCTCGACGTCCGCCCCCGTACGCCACCGCGAACTCCTGCGGAACGGCCCGCCCGGCCACTGACCCTCCGGACGTGGTGGGAGGTTGGCCGGATGCTGCCCCTTCGGTGTGGTGTGGTTCGGTTGCGTCTTGGCGGGTGGCGGGCTGGCTGGCTGGGGGCTGACCCTTCGGGGACGGAGTGGTTCGGGCGTGTCTCGGTGGGGGCGGGCCGGCTGGACGCTGGCCTCCCGGGTACGGCTTGGTCCGGTTGCGTTTTGGTGGGTTGGCTGGGCGCTGGCTTCTCGGGTGCGGCTTGGTGTGGGCGTTGTCTCGGTGGGTGGCAGGTCGGCCCGGCGCTGACCCCTCGGTCCGGCCGCGTCTCGGCGGGTGCTCGGCCCCCGTCGCCTGGGTTTCTCAGCCGGTGCGGGCGAAGCGGCGGGCGGCGATCGTCAGCGCAAGGGCCGTGAACGCCGCGACCACGGCGAGTTCGAGCACCGGCGAGGGGCGCAAACCGGCCCAGACAACCGGCTCGAACAGCTCCGACGCCCTCGGGGACGGCCGGTAGGCGGTGATGGTGCGTCGCATCGCGTCCACCGCGTACGTCAGCGGGTCGGCCGGCGTCAGCCATGCCATCCAGGCGGGCATCGCCGCGACCGGGAACATCAGGCCGGACAGGAAGATCAGCGGCGTCATCAGCACACTCAGCACCGTGGTGAACGTACGGGCGCGGCGGATGACGACCGCGACCACCGCGCCGAGCACCGTCATGGCGAGCGCGGTCAGCGCCAGCTCGGCCAGCAGCAGCGCGAACAGCGCCGGATCGTACGGGATGTGGATCAGCCCCGCGCCCGCGAGCACGACCGTGCCCTGGCAGGTGGCGACGGTCGCGCCGCCGAGGCACTTGCCGGCCAGCAGCGTGCCGCGGCGGACCGGCGCGACGAGCATCTCGCGCAGGAAGCCGGACTCCCGGTCCCAGACGATCGACGCGCCGACGGAGATCGCGGCGGGCTGCGCGGCCATGACGAGTACCCCCGGAAACAGGAACGTGAGATAGTCCCGGGCCGAACCGCCTCCGGCGCCGGCGAACAGCCGTCCGAGCCCGACCCCCAGCACGAACAGGAACAACAACGGCTGAAGGAGGGCGACGAACGTGCCGGTACGGTCACGGACGAAGTGCAGCATCTCTCGCCGCCAGACCATCCGCGCGGCCCGCAACTCGGCGCCGAGCCGCCCGGGCCCGGCACCGGCCGCCTCGTACCGCGCGTGAGCGGCATGCGTCATGAGCACCGCCCGGGCCGTAGGGGCGGACACCGCACGACGACGCGCGCAGGAGTCATGAGGGTCATACCTTTCAGGAGAGTGCCCGCCCGGTCGCGCCACGACCGCCACGTGGTGGAGCAGCGGTTCATGAGGTCGCGGAGGGATGGCGGGGCCGTCTGTCGGCTGGTAGATGTGCGGCCAGAGTGCGATTCGTTTGGTCGAGGTGTTTCTGTCGTGGATGAGGCGTGGTGGATTACCTGTGGGTTCGTCGATGTGTGGTCGTGGTGGACCGGGTGCGCGGCGGGTCGGTCATCGCGGGTCGGTCGTCGGGTCGTCGCGGATGCGGTGGCCGGTGTGGTGGAGGAAGACGTCGTCCAGGCTCGGGCGGGTGACCGTCACCTCGTAGACCGGGACGTCCAGGCCCGCGCACAGGCGGGGGACCAGCCGGGCGCCGTCGTCGGCCTCGACCCGTACGCCGTGCGGGCCCGTGACGGCCGTCACTCCGAACCTCGTGCGCAACGTGGTCGCGGCCGCCTCGTCGTCGGCGGTGCGCAGGTCGACGCGGTCGGCGCCCAGGACGGACTTGAGTTCGGCGGGCGTGCCCTGGGCGACGATGCGGCCGTCGTCGATGATGGCGACGCGGTCGCAGCGTTCGGCCTCCTCCAGGTAGTGCGTCGTGAGGAACAGCGTCGTCGCCTCGCGCTCGCGTACCTCGCCGAGGTGGGTCCACAGCCGGGCGCGGGCCTGCGGGTCCAGGCCGATGGTCGGCTCGTCCAGGAACAGCACGCGTGGCCGGTGGAGGAGCCCGCGGGCGATCTCCAGCCGGCGGCGCATGCCGCCGGAGAAGGTGCGGACGAGCGTGTCGTGGCGGGCCACGAGGCCGACGAGGTCGAGCATCGCGTCGACCCGTGCCGACAGCGTCGCCCGGGGCAGGGCGTACAGGTCGGCGTGGAAGCGGAGGTTCTCCTCGGCGGTCAGGTCGCCGTCGAGCGTGGTCTCCTGGAAGACGAGGCCGAGGTCGCGGCGCACGCGGTCCGGCGCGGTCCGCGTGTCGTGGCCGGCGATCTCGATGCGTCCCGCCGTCGGGGTGACCAGCGTGCAGAGCATCGCGATGGTCGTGGTCTTGCCCGCGCCGTTCGGGCCGAGAAAGCCGAACGTCTCGCCCTGCCCGACCGTCAGGTCGATGCCGCGTACCGCCTCCACGCCCGGATAGGACTTGCGCACGCCGACGGCCCGGATCGCCGGTGTGTCCGGCGCCGGGCCCGCGTCGTACGGGGCGAGGGCGGGGTCGCGTGGACCGGACGCGGGTGAGCGTGAGGCGGAGCGCTGCCTGAGCCCGAACACGTGGACGCCTCAGACCCGCCGCGTGATCGCGGTCATCCAGTCGTCCGGCACGACGAACCCGAAGCTCCACCGGTGCCGCGGCGTGGGGTTCACGATGCAGTGCCAGAACAGCCGGCGCGGATCCTGCTCGGCCTTGAAGAAGCGGACCATCCGCGGCGTCTCCCGCAGCGTGACGATCTCGTCCGTGCGGGGGTTCATGTAGCGGAAGAACGACGTGTCGTCCGGCTCGGCGGGCGGCTCGTCGAAGTCGACGACGTACATCCGCCACCCCGGCTGCGTCTCGTTCGTGTGCCACAGCCGGTAGCTGGAGGGCGGGTACCAGAGGCTGCCCGAGAACCGGATCTCGGTGGAGAAGAACTCCTCCAGCGTGCGGATCATGCGGTGCTTGGCCTCGAGGTAGCGGTCGTACCCGGGATGGTCGATGTGCTCGTCGAGGTTGACGAGGTGGAAGTCGCGGCGGGGAGCGCCGGAGCCGAGGGCCGGGTCACGCCAGTGCGCCTTCATCATCGACTCGTGCCAGGCCTGGAACTCCGGGTCCGCCGGGGACAGGTCGGTCGACCGCAGGTCGTCCTCGCGGAAGGTCCGCGCGAACCGGCCGAGGTCGAATGAGGGCGGTTTGATCTTCAGATGGGGGAGCTGGTCGATGACGCCCTTCAGGCCGGGCAGGTCCTCCAGCCGGTATTCGTGGTGGAGCGGCCCGGCGGCGCGATCGGCCTCGGCAGGACGCCGCGCCGTCTTGGGCGGCTCTCCGGAAGCGAAGGTGGAGGAGGCCTCCATCAGGTCGGGCACGTCGAACGAGTACCCGTAGCGTGATCCGAGCCGGACGATCTCCCGCGTGCCGGTGACGGCCTTGAGCTGCTGTTTCAGCTCCGGGGAATCGTAGGCGATCTGGAGGAAGGCGCGGCTGGACTCGACGGACATGAGATGTCTCCTTATCGGCTTATCGGCTGGGAACGGGATCGAGCAGCAGGACGGAGGGGACCTGGTCGGGCCGGGCCAGGCGCAGGAAGTGCATGCCGAAGCCGGACAGGCCGAGCATCAGGCCCGGGAAGAACCCGCCCTCCATGACCCCGTTCTCGGCGTCGTCGAGGTGCCGCCACTGCTCCTGTACCTGGATGTTCGCCTCGAGCCGGAACGCCGGCTCGTCGCGTAGCACCGCGAACCGCAGGAACAGCTCCGCGTTGCCGGTGCGGCCGTGGCACAGCGTGTCGTTCATCAGGCGGGGGAAGCCCCGCATCGTGGCGGCGAGCGCCTGGTGGGCCTCGCGCAGCAGCAGCTCGTCGTCGCCGCCGAGCGCCGCCCAGCTCGCGATGCGGCTCAGCCCGATACCGGCCGCGCCGTTGCACCAGGCGTTGGCGAAGTGCCGGCCGTCGCGCTCGACGCCGCCGGGGCTGGTGCGCAGGTCGTACCAGTCCTGCCGCGCCTCGTCGAAGTGGCGTGCCTCGTACGCGAAGGCGCGCCGCCCGGCGTCGGTGTAGACCGGGTCGTCGATCAGGTTGCCGAGCTGGATCAGGGCCCAGCCGATGCCGGCCGCGCCATGGGAGAAACCGGTGAGGTTCGCCACGGCCTCGCCCGGGTCGATGAGCGGCCAGCTCAGCGTGTCGCCGTCCTCGACCGCGTGCCGCAGCAGCAGGTCCGCGCAGCGCGTGGCGTGTTCGATCCCCTGACCGTCGGTCTCGCGGCCGAGGCCGAGCAGCACCGGGATGAGGCCGGCACAGCCGCTGAGCACGTCGAAGTGGGTGTCCGCGTCGATCGGCCCGGGCAGCTCACGGCTCAGGCGCACGGCGAGTTCGAGCAGGCTCCGGTCCTGCCACAGGTGGTGCAGGTGGGTGAGGACGTAGATGAGCCCGCCGAGGCCCTGGAACGCGCCGGGCCGCCGCCGGTCGGTGTGGGTGACGGCGTGTGACAGGGCGCGCCCGGCGGCACGCCGGAACTCCGGCCGGGGCACCAGGTCGTTGAGGTAGGCCAGGAAGAGCGCGACGCCCGCCGACCCGTGGTAGAGGTCGCCGTCGATGTCCACCTCGGCCATGCCGTCGCCGGTGAGGCCGTACGAGGTCCAGGGCGCGGGCGCCGAGGGGTCGCGGAGCGTTCGGCACAGGCGCTCGCCGATCCGTGTGGCGTACTCCAGCGACGCGGTCACGAACGCCGGGCCGGCGACCTCGCCGGACGACAGGCTGGCCGCGATGTACTGCGTCTGCTGCGCCCGGTTGGCCCGCGACAGCCGCCGGATCCGCTGCGCGGCCCCCTCGATGGGGGAGACCTCCAGCCCGGAGCGCAGGCGTACGGCGTGGTCGTGCACCAGCCACCGGTCGCCGGCCGGCGCGGTGAAGATCGGGATGTCGAGCCGCCACAGGGAGACCAGCTCGCGCTCGGCGAGCGTGCCGTCGGTGTCCCAGGTGCGGGGGAAGGTGGTCACGGTGCCGACGAGCAGGTCGACCTCCAGCGGGTCGACCAGGCACTTGGGATGGCGCGCGGAGATCAGCAGCTGGGAGTAGACCTGGGTGCCCCAGTTGATGAACCGGACCGAGGTGTCCGCGAAGATCTCGCTCACCTCGCGGATCGCGTCGTCCTTCCGCTGCGCGAACCAGGCGTACACCCGCCCGAAACCGTCCATGATCGCGTCGGTGAAGTCGCACGGCTGCATCAGCCGATCGCCGAGGAAGACGCGGTTGGACCCGGCCGGTTCGACGTGCACGCCCGACCGGTGGGTCACCGACGCCCGGAAGCTGAGGCGGTGCTCGTTGACGCGCGGCACCGGGATCGGCATCTCGTACGCCTCACCGCCGGAGTAACCGCTGATCCGCATCTCGGTCGCGGACGTCGTGGTGCGCGGCCACTCGAGGAGCCCGGTCTTGAAGACGGAGTCGAGCAGGGTGCCGGCCGGCCGCGTCTGGCCGACCGGGAGCACGCCGAGGACGGTCTCACAGTCGCACACGTAGGCGTGCCCGTCGGCGATCAGGATGTTCTCGAAGTGCAGGTCGCCGCCGCCGAGGACGTAGAAGACGCCGAGGAGGCCGCCGAGCTCCTCATACACCCGCTCGACCTGCTCGCGGGCGGCCAGGTGGTTGCGGCCGGCGGGGATCAGCGCCTCATAGCCGTACGACGGCCTCGGCAGCACCGGCCGGGTCGAGAACGCGACGACGTCGTCGTCGCGGAGCCTGCGCAGCAGGTCCTGCATCGCGGCCTCGGAGCGGACGCAACGCGGTTTGTAGACGAACGCGCCGGTGCCGCCGCCGCTGAGCGCGACCTCGACGATCGCGACACTGCGCGCGCCCGCGTGGTGGTCGGACAGGCCCAGGCGTACGGAGCGGAACGCGGTGATCTCCTCGCCGAAGAAGGCGGCGCCGATGTCGGCGCGGTCGGCGGCGAGACGGCCGATCAACTCGGCGCCGAACCCGGCGAGCATGCCGGTCACCTCGGCGAGCCACCGGCCGAGGACGGGGAACCGCAGGTAGAAGCGGTGGTAGGCGTCGGCGTCGGCGAAGGTCTCGTCGAGATAGGCGAGGTACTCCTCGCGGGTCGCGGACGCCCGATCGATGCCGGTACGGGCGCAGTGCACGTTCGCGTCGGCCTCCACGGCCCAGGCGAGCGACAGCTCGAAGCGGTCGAGGAGATGCCGCTGGAGGTCGTCGACGAGCCGCTGGTCGAAGAGCCCGGGATGTCGCGCGCGTTCCTCGTCCAGCCGTCGGCCGAGCTCGGCGAGGAACGGCTCACACGCGATCGCGAGCCGACCGTAGTAGACGTCGAACTCCCACCGGCTTCCGCCCGGTACGGCGTCCGCCACCCGACCCGACGGCGCGTCCGCCGGGTGGTGCGGCCGGGCGGTGGAGGGGTGGCGGGGCGGTGCCTCCGCCGGGTGGTCGGGCGGCGTGGGCGAGTAGAGATCGGCCGGAGTCTCTGGCGGGTGCGGGGTCTGGGTGTGCGTAGGGGAATCGACCGGAGCCTCTGGCGGGCCCTGGGGCCGGATGTGTGTAGGGGGATCGGCTGGGGCCTCTGACGGTTGCGGGGTCTGGGGGTGTCTAGGGGAATCGGCCGGGGCCTCTGGCGGGCGCCGGGGCCGGTTGTGCGTATGGCTACCGGCTGGGGTCTCTGGCAGGCACTGGGATCGGGTGTGCGTATGGGGATCGGTTGGGGTCTCCGGCGGTTGCGGGGTCTGGGCATGTGTAGGGGAATCGGGCGGGGTCTCTGGCCGGTGCGGGGTCTGGGTGTGCGTATGGAGATCGATCGGCGCTTCTGGTGGCTCGAGGGATCGGGGTGAGTGGGAATCGGCTGGGGTCTCTGACGGGTGCTGTGACCCTTTGTGCGTATGGGGATTGGTCGGCGCTTCTGATCGGCCGAGGGACCGGATGCGTGAGTGGGAGTCGGGCGGGGCCACTGACGGGTGCTGCGAATGGGAGTCGGTCGGCGCTCCTGGTGGGGCGAGGGACCGGGTGCGTGAGTGGGGATCGGGCGAGGGCTCTGGTGGATGGGTCGGTCGAGTGGGGGAGGACGGCGGGGTGTGGGGTGCCGACGGGGCAGGGGTGACGGGAGTGGCGACGGGAGTGGCGGCGGGAGGCCAGGGCGCCCGTGGGCGGGCGAAGCCGCGCAGGGCCGCGCGATAGACGGGGAGCCACGACGCGTGGACGTCCCCGAACGCCTTTCGTATCTCCTCGCCGGCGTCCGCCAGGCCGAGCTCGTGGTGGCGGTAGACGGTCAGTACGGTGGCGATCTCGTGTTTGGTGGCTTCGCGCTGAGAGCGTTCGCCCGTGCCGGTCCCGTACGCGCTGATATCGCCCATGGCGGCCTGAGACGCGGTCGCTCCGGCCGTGTCCGCACCGTTCGCGCCTGCGCTGGGCACGTTTGCGCTGGGCACGCTTGTGCCGGGTCCGCTGGTGCGGGGCTCGTCTGCGCCGGGCCCGGTTGCGCGGGGCCTGTTTGCGCTGGGCTCGTTTGTGCGGGGCGTGGTTGCGCGGGGTCCGCTTGTGCGGGGCTCGTTTGCGCCCGGTCCGGTTGCGCCCGGTCCGGTTGCGCCCGGTCCGGTTGCGTGGGGTCCGTTGGCGTGGGGTCCGGTGGCGTGGGGCTCGTTTGCGCCGGGCCCGGATGTGCGGGGTCCGGTTGCGCTGGGCCTGGTTGCGCGGAAGCCGGTCGCGTCGGGCTCGGTTGCGTGGGGCTCGGTTGCGCGGGGTGCGCCTCTGGCGTTCGTGTGGAGTCTGGTGGTGAGTTTGGTCGCCAGGCGGTCGATCTTCCATGTGTCGAAGGCGGGAAGGACGCCGGGCGTCGCCGCCGTGCCCGAGGCGCGCAGGGTGGTGACGACCTGTGTGCGCTCGGACAGGTTGGCGGCGCGGGCGGCGATGTCGAGGAAGGAATGGTCGCTCATGGGGAGAAGCCGCTCCTGCGATCGCGAGGAACGGTGGGCCGGCGCCGGCCGGCCCACCGCGGGGTGTGGGCCCCTCTGTCGCTTACTTGGTGGTGCCGTCGCAGACCGCCGTGATCGGCCCCCAGCTGCAGCTCGTCCGGCAGGCGTAGATCTCCATCGCGGCGACGCCCTCGGTCCAGAAATCGAGTGACTTCTGGTCCGGCTGCTCGATGGGAGCGGGCAGCGAGGAGCCGGACAGGCCGAAGGCCGCGGGATCGGCCAGGAGCTCGGTACGGAACTCGCTGTCGACGACGGCCTGGAGCGTCATGGTCTCGGACACGGATACCTCCTGTGTGGGCGTGGACTACTGGTTCTTCTCGGCGACGAGCCGGATGCCGATCTGCCGCTCGACGTTCTTCAGCTCTCGGATGGCGGCCGCCATGTTGTCACTGTCGTTCTGCCAGCGAACCAACTCCTTTTCGTCCGGGGACAGCCCGCTTTCTCTCCAAATGGACTCGAGCCACGCCTTTGTGGCATGAGGCTGAATTTCGGTCATGGGAGTGGTTCGGGAAAGAATGGGTTCTTCGTGCAGTGTGAGCGCGCGGGTGAGAACTTCGCGCAGCCTTCCGTCCGGAGGTAGCAGCGAGCAAAAGATCATCAATAGCTGAACCTGCCGGATCGCATCCACACCCGGATACAGCGTCGGACCTTTGGCGCTCATGAGAACCCTTTCTTTGTCGGCGTTCCCAACGTAGGAAGGGGTTCTTTCAGTCCGCTTACAGTTCGCCTTCAGGTGGCGTTGACGAAAGCCGGGGGTCGTCGCGCAGGATCGCGGTGTGCAGGTCGCGTACCTCCGGGCCCGGGCAGACGCCGAGACGATGGCGCAGCGACGCGCTGACCTGGCCGTACGCCTCGAGTGCCTCAGCCGGTCGGCCGCAGCGGTACAGGGCGACCATCAGCTGGCCCCAGAAGCGCTCGTGGAAGGGGTGCTTGCCGGTCAGCGCCCGCAGCTCGCCGACCAGGCGGTCGTGCCGGCCGAGTGCGAGGTCGACCTCGTGGCGTCGCTCCAGGGTGCGCAGATGCTCCTCGACCAGGCTGGGGACGACGTCGCGGTGCAGGGATTCGGACCGTAGGTCGGACAGGACCGGGCCGCGCCACAGGTCCAGTGCCGCGGTGAGCCCGGCGGACTCGGCGGCCAGGTCGCCACGTCGCCCGGCCGTACGCGCCTCGGCGACCATCGTGCGAAAGCGGATCAGGTCGAGCCCACCGGCGTCGACCTCGATGCCGTACCCGGCCGGGGAAGTGTTGATCAGCCCGGACCCGCCGCCGGCGTGGCGATCGAGCGTCTGCCGCAGCCGCGTGACGTACGTGTGCAGCGCCCCGCGAGGGCAACGGGGAGGGTCACCGCACCAGAGGCGGTCGGTGAGCTCCTCGATCGGCACGGTCTGGTTCGCGCTGAGCAGCAGGGTGGCGAGGAGCGTCCGCTGTTTTCCCGCCGCGACGGGCACCCGCCGGGTGCCGGCGGAGACCTCGAGCGGACCGAGGATGCGGAAATCTAGACCATGCACGACTGAACTCCAGACTCGCTTGTCTTACCGCGATCCGGCTTCTTGGGCCGACGACGGGGGAACTCGCCGAAATCATTTGATTTATGGTCAACTCGGGCTTTCTGTGTTCACGGCCGTGAGGGAGCGTCCGTGGCACTTCTGTGTCACCGGTTTCGGGCTCGTACGATACAGCTCAGGACGTTGAGGGACAATCACGATCAATGGGCGATGGCCTGGGAAGACGGCGTCAGGCGAGCCCTTTCTCCCGGATGAGAGCCACGGCGGATATCGGCGTTCCGTTTTCACGCGTGTGACCGAGGGTGATCGGCGGCTTCGCTGCGATTTCCCTGAGCCTTTAAAAGTGGATTAGTGGCGATATTTTGCCCGGTGGAGGGGAGGGAGCGGGAGGAAGGGGAGACGGAGAGGTGAGGTCAAGGGAGACTGTGGTGGAGACAGAGGTGACCTGGAAGTCTGGCGGGCCCCCTTGAGGCGCTGAGCGACCGGCGCGTATGCGGAGTCTCGGAGCCGGCCCTCGCCGGACGGCCGGACGGCCGGACCGCTGGTTCGCCGATTCGCCGACCGCCGGACCGCCGACCGCTGGTTCGCCGGACTGCCGACCGCCGACCGTCGAACCGCCGACCGTCGAACCGCCGACCGTCGAACCGCCGACCGTCGAACCGCCGAACGTCGAACCGCCGAACGTCGAACCGCCGAACGTCGACCACCGGCTTGCCGACCGCCGACCGCCGACCGCCGCCGCCGGACCGCCGGCCGTCGGCTCAGCGCTCAGCGTCTGGGCCGGGGTCGCGGGCGTGGCCGCGATCGCCGGACCCACCTCAGCCGGGTGTTGGTGGGTGTGGGCGGGTTTGGCTCGGGCCTTGGGCCTGTGCGTGAGGGGTGTTGGTGGGCGTGGGTGGATTCG